>DATCFX010000402.1:0-1755 GCA_036509275.1 Pirellulales bacterium
AAGTAACCGCCGGCATGCTCGGCGTCGGTCATGCGTCCGCCGGGCAGCAGGACGCGCGCGCCCTCCTCGACGGCTAGCCGGTTGTAGAATTCCACTTTTTCGACGCTGCCTGGGTTGATCAGCGGCCCGGCAAAGGCGCCGGCGGCGAAGGGATCGGCAAACTTCAGCATTTTGGCCCGCTCGACCAGTTGCTCGCAGAATTCGTCCAGCCGCCGCCGGTGGACCAGCACGCGGCCAGCCGAAACGCAGCGTTGGCCGGCCGTTTTGAACGCGCTGAGCACGGCGGCATTGGCGGCCAAATCCAGCGCCGCGTCTTCGCAGACGATCACCGCGCTCTTGGACCCCATCTCGCAAGCGCAGGTTTTGTGATCGCTAGCCGCCGCCAACCGGCGAATATGCGAACCCACCTGGTAACTACCCGTAAAGGCCACGACATCCACGCCGTCGTGACGAGCCAGCGCGTCGCCCGCCTCATCGCCCAGGCCGTGCAGCAGGTTGATCGTGCCCGGCGGAAAGCCCGCGGCGGCAAATAGTTGCACGAGCCGCTGGCCGATTTCGGGCGTTTCCTCCGAAGGCTTGAAGACCGTCGTATTGCCCTCCAACAGGCTGGGGGCCAGCATCCACAGCGGCACCGCGAAGGGAAAATTCCACGGCGTAATCACGGCCACCACGCCCCGCGGCTTGCGGCGCACGTACAAGTCCTTGGCCTCGATCTCTGAGGCAATCACCTCGCCAATCGGCTGCCGGGCGGTGCCGTAAACGTATTGCACCATGTGCAGGCCTTCGACGACTTCGGCTCGGGCCTCATCCAGCACTTTGCCGCTTTCGCGGGCCAGCACCGCCGCGAGTTCGTCGACATGCCGCTCGATCAGGCTGGCGAGTTGCCCGAACCGCTCGCCCCGCTTGATCCGGCTGGTATGCCGCCAGGGCGCAAATGCCCGCCGGGCCGACTCGACCGCTCGATCCACGTCGGCAGCCGTGCCGCGGGGGTAATAGCCCAGCACTTCGTCAAAACGGGCCGGGTTCTTGTTGGCGAACTGCTGGCCAGACTCATCGGTCGACCACTCGCCGCCAATGAACGAGCGTCCCTGCCAACCGGTTTCGATCGACGCCTGAACCATGCGGCAACTCCTTTGGGCCAGAGCGAACCAAAACAGAAACCGCCGGCGGCAGTCGGACAGAGCCGGCGGCCGGCGTGTAGAAGTCGACCGATCGGGCGCGGCGCTGGGGCCCAGTGGAGGTTTGGATCAGAGCGCATCGCGCCCGCGCGGTCGGCTATTTCAAGGATAGGCCTTTACCCTCCGGCGGCCAAGCCTTTGCCGTCGGGGGGGTGCGCACGCACCTGTTGCTATCGCAATTCTCGGTGCAAAGCCCACGGACTGCGGTCCGTGGGTGTCTTGAGCCCCACGGGACAACGCCGGGACCATTTACGGGGGGGAGCGCGGGCCTATAATTCTGACTTTCACCATCCGGCGTTGATTCGCGGTCGTTTTTCAGGGGGGATTTACAACTTGGCAACCGAGTGCAGAAAAGTGGTGATTATCGGCAGCGGCCCGGCGGCCTGGTCGGCGGCCATTTATGCGGCCCGCGCCGAGTTGCAGCCGTTGGTGTTCGAAGGCGCCATCAGCGAAGAAAATCGCTTGAACGGCACCCTGCCGCTGGGACAGTTGGCGCTGACCACGGAGGTGGAAAACTACGCGGGATTTCCGGCCGGAAACCTGCAAGGCTACCTCGACGACGCGCTCGATCCCGTCC
>DATCFX010000403.1:0-3629 GCA_036509275.1 Pirellulales bacterium
GTCGCGCCGCACGCGCCTTAAGCCGGTTGCGGTTCGTCCGTTGCCGTTGCGGGCGGGCCCTGCTCCGGCGGCCAGAGAACTATCAAGCGAGGGCGAGGCGGCTTAGGATCGTTCCTGCTGCCGAACCACCGCGCCGCAAAAGATCGAGTGCTTTCGAACTGTTGGTTGCCGTGGTCGCAGGCTGGTTCCCACATTGAACTGCCTGAACTGCCTGAACGGAGCTGTCGCATGCGAAGCTGGAACGCGTCGCGCCGGGTCACGCACGGGGTGCGGTGACCTACCTCTCTGCACCTTGCGGCCGCCGGCGGGCAGCGAAGCGACGTGATGCAGGATGGCGATGGACCGCGAGCATCGGCTTTGTGTCTTGCTTGCTCAGCCGCGCATCTGGGCGTCGAGCAGCACCGTGCCGGCTAGCCGGGCACCGGCTTGCTGCAAGTGGCGTGTGGCCTCTTCGGCCATCCAGCGGGGAGTGTGGTCCAGATCCAGCAGCAGGTACACGGCGTCCACCGTCGCGCTCCAGCCGGGCGACATGGAGATGGCCGGCCCGCCGTCCAAGAAGATGAATCGGAAGCGGCGCTTCAGATCGCTCCATAAGATGCGCCATTGCTCGGTGGGCGGCTGATCGCCGGGAGTTCCGGCTTCCAGCACGCTCAAGCCGCGCAGGCCCGTGGGCCGGATGGTTTCGTGCCACGTTGTCTGCCGTCGCAGCACGTCGAGCAATCCTGGCGCGCCGCCCCAATACTCGGCCAGCCGGCCTGGGAGGCGCTCGAGCCGGGCATCCACCAGCAGCACCTCGTGCTTGGGCCCGGCCGCCAAGGCCTCGGCCAGGGCCGCGGAAATGGCCGTGGTCTCCAGCGCCGGCTCAGCCGCGGCCAGCGCCACCACGCCGGAAGATAACGCCGAAACATGTGCCATCATGGCCGCGGCCACGCGACGCACCTGGTCGCTCGACGCCGGGCGATGAACGCGCGGCTGGCGGGCAGCAAACTCCGGCGGCGCCGGCGTCAAAGGCGCATTCTCCCGGGGCGCGGCAAATACCGATTCAACCGCCGGCTGCTCCATCTCCGCCAGCGACGCCACCAGCGACTCCAATGTCGCAGGCTCGAAAGCCTCTGGAGCGGGCGGCCACGGGTCGCTCTGAACCGGCTCTGCCCAGGGTGCGGGCGCGGGTGCGGACTTGGTGCGGCGACGCAGGGTGGGGCGCATGCCGCCGTCTGCCGCGGGCGGCCCTTTGGCCTCGATCTGCTTGATGGCTGCGAGCATCCGGCCCATAGTCGAAACCCCCCCGTGGCACAACCGCCGTCCGCGGCGGAGAAGCGTTTAGCCGTTGCGTAGTTTCGCAAACAGTTGGCGATATTCCTGCCGCCGCGCGGTCGGCGCGTTGCCGACTTGCTGCGGCACGTGCAGATCGTTTTCGACGACGATCATTTCCAACTCGTGCAGATCCGCACTGCCGAGGCAAATGCCCGGCGGGCTGGCATCAGCCGGCCAGGTTGGGACACCCGCGGGCGTGGCAATCGGCTGCGGCGGCGGATATCCGCCGCCGCAGATGTCGTCGACGGCCAGCGATTTCGCCTGCGGCGCCGAGGCGGCGATGACGACCGAGTGCAAACGATCGGCGGCCTCGCCGGTCAGCGCCAGTTGCGGCCATTGGCTGCCTTGCAGGTGCGGTTCCAATAGCGAGCCGAGCACCGATCCTCCGATGCTGCTCACCAACTGGTAGTCGGCCAGCGAGGCATCGGCCAGCGTATAGCGGTCGAGCACCACTTCCTCTTCCAGGAAGCTTTCGGCAAACGGATCGCAGTGGATGGCTGGCGGCAGCGGCTCGAAAGGCTCGGGCAGGTCGAAGTCATCGTCCAGCGACGCCAACTGGGCCGTGATCTCATCCAGCTTGACCGTCGACGACCGCTCGGCCGACATCAACGGTGGCACGGAAAACGGCACAGCCTCGGGTTCGTCTTCGTCGTCGAGCTCGCCGAACTCGATCACATTGCCGCTGGCGGCGTCCGAATCCGCGTCGGCGTCATTCCAGGGGGCCGGCAATTGTTGCAAGTCGGCCCAGGCCTCTTCGACCCGGCTTTTGTCGATCTGGCGGCGGCCGGCCGCATACGCGAGCACCAGCGCGTGATCGCCCAGTTGATTGATCAGCCGGGGAATTCCGTCGCTGGCCTGGTGCATGGCGTCCAGCGCATCGGGCGTGAAGATCGTTTCGCTCTGGCCGCCCATCGCGGCGATTTGCGACCGCACATAGGCGGCCGTTTCACCCCGTTCGAACGGAGCCAGGTACGAACGCACGGCCAGCCGCTGCGACAAGGCATCCAACTTCGGATTGGCCAAATGATCTTCCAGGTTGCGGCTGCCGGCCATGATTAGTCGCACGCGCGGCTGGCCATCGCGGGCGTAGTCGCCCAGCGTTCGCAACTCCTCCAGCAGCCGCAGCGGCAGTCGCTGGGCTTCGTCCACCAGCAGCAGCACGCCGGCCGGGCAATCTGGATTGGGATCCAAGCGCTCGAACAGCGCCAACCGCAACTCGCCCTCGTCCAGTCCTCGATAGGGCATTTGCAGTTCATAGAGAATCGCCTGCATCAACTCGCGGCGGCCGCTGAAATGCCCGCTGGCCAGCATCACCACCGTGAAACGCCCATCGAAGCGGCGGGCGAGCATTTCGAGCAGCAGGCTTTTGCCGGTGCCGGGCGCGCCGATCAGAATGCCCGGCCCTTCGGCCCGATCGACACAGCGCACCAGCGCGTGGTAAGCCGCTTCGATGCTTTGGGCCGGAAAATAGCGATCCGGCTGCGGGGCCGCAGCGAAGGGGCGTTGCTTGAGTTGGAAGAAAGCTTCGTACATGGCACGTTTCCCGGGGGTCTGAGAGCTGCGTCCGGCGCAGCGCAACCATGATGGTCTTCGTTAAAATCGGCACGGCGAGCCTGCCCACTCCAGCTTTCGCGCCGTGGGGCTTTCAAACCCAGCCAGCATCCGCTTTACGCGGCGGGCTCTGAGCGCTGGTAAGGCCGCAGCAGTTCGGCCGGCAACACACCCACCACTGGGATGCGGAGTACGTGCTGGGCCTCGGCTGCCGTGCGGATCGTCGACGGCCGCACGCACAAGGCCGCCCCGCCTGCCAGCACCAGGCCGGCTGCTATCACCGCCAGCAGCCACGGCGCCAGCGGTTGCGGCGCCGTCGTGACCGGCACGACGGCCGGACTGAGCACTTCCCGGCGATCGGCTTGCGCCTGCACGAGCACGTCGTGCGCGCCGCGCTCGGCCTGCTGCGCGGCCGCCAGGTCCGACTCAGCACGCTGGCAGGCCGCGCGCGCCTGGATGAGATTCTCCTGCGCCGCCCGATCGACCGCGGCCGGAACATTGGCCGCGGCCGGCGCCTGCGAAACGGTCGGCGGCAATCTGGCTGGCCGCGAGAGCCGCGCCGCAATCGCGGCGATCCGCTCATCGAGGTCGATCACGTCGGGATGGGCCGGCGTGCGCCGCTCGAGCAGCAACTCGCGACGGCTTTGCAATTCGGCCAATTGGCGCTCGGCGTCGTCGCGCTGCGTACTGCTGATCGCCTTTTCCGCCGGAACCTCGGTCACCACGGCGGGTGCGTTGGTCGCCGCGGACGCCGCCGCTTCGAG
>DATCFX010000404.1:0-1958 GCA_036509275.1 Pirellulales bacterium
TGAATCCGTGCTCCGGCTCGAGCAGATCGACCAGATGGTGGGGCACGGCCTGCCGCTCCACCTGCGTGGGCTTGGCGGTGCCCAGATCGAGCCGGCGGTAGACGGCCATCGAGTCGAGCGACAGGATTTCGCCGCCCAGTAACCGGGCCAGTTCGATGCCGACCTGCGTTTTGCCCGCCGCGGTGGGACCGGTCAGATAGTAATAGTTGTCGGGCAGCGGGTCGGACATGGCTCAGTTGTCAGTTGTCAGTTGTCAGTTGCCAGTTGCCAGTTGCCAGTTGTCAGTTGTCAGTTGTCACTTGTGCCACGGACCACTGACAACGGACAACGGACAACGGACAATCCGTAGTGTTGCCGGGGGTGGTCAGGCCAATTAGACTGGCTTTTTGCGCATTTTCCATCCGTCCCGGGGAGTTGCCGTGCCGCCCGAGTCCGATATTCTGCCGCGCCTGATGGTGGTGATTGAAGGGCGCAAGGCCAGCATGCCCGAGGGATCGTACACGACAAAGCTATTTGCCGGCGGCGTGGAAAAAATCGGGGCCAAAGTCACGGAGGAGGCCGGCGAAGTGGTGGCGGCCGCCGCCGAGCCGGGCGACGCGGGACGCCAGCACCTGGTGTACGAAGCGGCCGATCTGGTGTATCACCTGTGCGTCATGCTCGTGCATCGCGGCATCAGCCTGCCGGACGTGGAAAACGAACTGGCCCGGCGGTTCGGCATGTCGGGACTGGACGAAAAAGCCGCGCGCCCGGCGAAACCCGGCGGGACTTAATCGTCCGCGCAGGCCCACGCCCGGTCGTCTTCTTCCATTCATCATTCATCCTTCCGACTTCATCATTTCCATGAGCAACCTCCGCATCGGCGTCCCCAGCAAAGGCCGGCTGGCCGAAATCGCCAGCGACTTATTGAAAGAGGCGGGCCTGAGCTTTCGCCGGCAGGACCGCAGCCTGTTTGCCCGCTGCCGCGAAATGCCGATCGACGTGACCTTCCTCCGCACCGAGGATATTCCGGTGCTGTGTGCCGAGGGTGCCATCGACATGGGCATCACCGGCAGCGACCTGGTAGCCGAGCACGCGGCCGACGTCATCAACCGGCTGGCGCTGGGCGTGGGCCAGTGCCGGCTGGCGATTTGCGTGCCCGACGATGGCCCGGTGCAAAAGCCCAGCCAGCTCGACGGCTGCCGCATCGCCACGAGTTTTCCGCACTCGACGGAGCGTTATCTCCAGCAGCACGGCGCCAGCGTCCACCTGGTGCAGCTTTCCGGCTCGGTCGAAGTGATGATCGCCTTGGGCGTGGCCGACGCGATCGTCGATCTGGTGGAGACCGGTAGCACGCTAGCCGCCAACCGGCTGCGGATCCTCGACGAGATCGGCCAATATGAAACGATTCTGATTCAGAACCGCAAACAGCGGCATCCCGAAGCGGCCGATCGGGTCGTACGGCGGCTCGAGGGCGTGGTGATTGCCCGCAGCTATTCGCTGCTGGAGTACAACGTGCCGCGTGGCAAGCTGCCTGAGGCGGAAAAAATCACGCCCGGCTTCAACTCGCCCACGGTCAGCGCGCTGGAAGATCCCGGCTGGTGTGCGGTGCGGGTGATGGTCCGCCGCAGCGAAGTGATTGCGATCATGGAGCAACTCGAAAGCCTGGGAGCCAGCGCCATTTTGCAGACGCAAATCGTCAATTGCCGGCTGTAGCGCCAGCGGAGATCGCGGGCCGGGCTTTGAAGAGCATCGTGGCCAGCCCGACGAACAGCGCGATCAGCAGCAGGTTGCGGGCGATCAGCAAGCCCACGGGCAGCCAATCCATCTGCGGTATCAAGGCATGCTGGACGGGTATGACGTGCCCAAACAGCGGAAGCTGCGAAAAAAAGAGCACGGGGAACACGGCCGTGCTCAGGGCGGCGATCAGCAGCAGTCCGGCACAAAGTAGCAGAAATCGGGGGCGCGAAAGCCGCTCGGCT
>DATCFX010000405.1:0-3617 GCA_036509275.1 Pirellulales bacterium
GTCTTGCCCGAGCCTTGCAAGCCGCACATCATCAGCACGGTCACGTCGCCGCGGAGGTGCAGCGAATGGTCGACCGGCCCCATCAGGTTCACCAGTTCCTGGTGAACGATGCCGACAAGTTGCTGTGTCGGATTCAGTGCCTTGAGCACCTTCTCGCCGACGGCCTGCTCGGTGACCCGGCCCATAAAGTCCTTGACCACCGGGTAGCTGACATCGGCTTCGAGCAGTGCCTGCTGCACCAGGCCCAGCCCCTCGCGCATATTGGCTTCGGTGAGCTTGGCCTTGCCGCTCAAGCTACGCAGGGCGGAAGTCAGACCTTCTTGCAGCGAGTCGAACATGGGGGGAAGAAATGATGAATGTAGAGTGATGAGTGATGAATGATGAAAACGACCGCTGCCGCCAGGTGCCATGCTCACGCTTCGTGGGCATGCCTTCGGCCAAGCGGTTCCCGGCCCGCGGAACTTCGGATTCTAGCCAATCCGCGGCCCGATTGGCAACGCGGGCGAAACGGCGCGGCCCGCCGGGTGCACCACGTTTTTTGCGCCGCCGAGCGGGCTTAGGGCGGGGCAGCCTGCCGACAACTTCGTAACACGCGATTTGCGCCTCCGGGCGGCTTGTCAGTTCCAACGTGGTCCGTTTTGCAAAGCGCGCCGGGGCCCAAGAAAAGCAGCTCCGCCGGGCCTTTTTACATGGCGCTGCTGCCTACGAGCGGTAGGATGTGGCGGTGCCCTGGCGGATGCGGGGCAGCGGCTAAGCCTACCTCGACGGACGCGACCCCCCGGAGTTTGAGTCCCACTTTACGCCGGAATCGCTGTCTGCGAACAAGGCTGCGCTAGCAATTCTGTACATCGTCTTTGTCGCGCCATGCACCGTCGGGCTTATCGTTCTGCTCGAGTGGATTCCTGCCGAGCAGTGAACCGCGACCCGATTGGCAACGCGGATGAAAGAGTCCCGCGGCGCGGTAAACCGCCGTGGGCGTGCCTAGCGGGTGACCGAGCGATTGACCTTAGTTGGGTATCGCGATGTTGGGCTGGCTGTTTCTTCGCGGTCGCAATCCGGGCTGGCAAGGGGGCCGGATGAAATTCCTTGCCGGTCGCGAGCCCGATCCCGAAAGTGCCCGCCTGCCTGGTGTCGATCCTGCGATTGCCGACGACGCGCTGGCAATGATCTGGCGCGCATTTGGCATTCCGAAGGCGCAACGCTACTGCCTCCGCCCAGACGACAATCTGCTGGCTCTCTACCACAGCATCTATCCCAGCGGTTGGCCCGACGGCATGGACTTCGAAACCTTGTTCTTTCTCGTAGAACTCGCCCTCGGTCGGCCACTGACGGAGGATGACCGCCGGTCTACGTTTACAGTTGGCAGCTTGATGCGGCTGTTGGCTTCCCGGCCACTAAAAAGCGATGACGCGTGAGAAACGGCGTTGCACCGACGATGTCGGCGTGCTCGACGATGTGCTCGAAATGGTCGGCGGCTGGCTCCCGTCGGGGGGCGTCTCCCACGGCACGGCGACGTAATCTCCGGCAAGCGGCGAGCCTGGCGTTTTTCGCCCGCCGATGGCTCCCGCCTTCTATTTTTTGCCAATAAACTGCGGGGCCGCGGTCGGGGACTCCGCCGGTTCGGTCCCTTGCGGGAGGCCACGCTGGAGCGTAGATTGCCAAACAACTTACGCCGATTTCTGCCCTGACCCTAGAGTCCATGCCCCCCGCCGAGGTGATTTCGAGATGAAAGCCATCGCCGTTCGCCCAGGCACAGCCAATAGCGTACACCTGACCGATCTTCCACGGCCGAATGTGAATGACATTCCGGGCGGGCGAGGCGTTTTGGTCAAGGTGCTCAAAGTGGGCGTCGATGCGACCGATCGCGAAATCAACGAAGCCAAGTACGGGAACCCCCCGCCGGGCTACGATTTTCTCGTCTTGGGTCACGAGTCGTTTGGCGTGGTCGAGGAGGTGGGGCCGAATGTCACGCACGTGCGGCCCGGCGAATACGTGACCGCCACGGTCCGCCGCCCCGGCAAGTCGATCTACGATCTGATCGGCACCTGCGACATGACCAGCGAAGAAGTCTACTTCGAGCGCGGCATCAATCTGCTGCACGGCTTTTTGACCGAATACTACGTCGACGATGCCGAGTTCATCGTCAAAATGCCCACCGGGCTCAAGCATCTTCATGTGCTGGTCGAGCCGATGAGCTGTGCCGCCAAGGCCGTCGAGCAGGCCTTCGAAGTGCAGCGGCGGATGAAAGTCTGGCGGCCGCGCACGGCCTTTGTGATGGGCGCCGGGCAGATCGGGCTGCTGAGCACCTTGATCCTGCGGTTGCGCGGGCTGGATGTGTACACGGTGGCCCGCTCGCCGGCGCCGACGCTCAGTTCGGAAATCGCCACCGCCCTGGGCTCCCACTACTTCAGCTCGCGCGAGCGGCCCATCGCCGAACTCTGCAAGCAGGCTGGCGGCAAAGCGGATCTGATCGTCGACGCCACCGGATCCAGCAGCATGGCCTTTGGCGCGATGGAAATGCTGGGCCACAACGGCGTGTTGGTGTGGACCGGCATCACCGGCGGCAACCAGCAAGTCCAGGTGCCGGGAGACAAGGTGAACCTCGATTGGGTGCTGGGCAACAAGCTGCTGTTAGGCAGCGTGAATGCCAACCGCACACACTTCGAATCGGGCATCCGCGACCTGGCCTTGGGCGAGGTCACGTACCCGGGCGTCGTCCAGCGAATCCTCACGCACCCGGTCCAGGGACTCGAAAGCTACGCGCAAATGATGCAACTGCTGGTCGACGGCAAAAGCGCGGACGGCAAAACCGCGCTCAAGGTCTACATGGAAGTGGCCGACGGCTAAGGACCGACCGAAAACTACCGGCAAATGCGTGCCGCGGTGCGCGGGCGTGTTAGAATGACCGGCGGTGTGAGCAGCGTGCCAGCCGGCCGCTGGCAAGGGTTCTCCCCCCGAGGCCATTCATGACCAGTCGTTGGGCGAGCGTGGCGATCGTGCTGTTTTGGGCGAGCACGATGGGCTGGCTCGTACACAATAAGATCATTCCCTCGCTGGCAGTCGGTCAGCCCCCCTCGTATCGCACGATGGTCGAGCGCAACGGGCAGTCCGACCGGCCGGTGGGTTGGTCGATCAGCCTCGACGGCCGCCCGCTGGGCTGGGCCATCACCTCCGCGGTGCTCGATGCCGAAGGCGGCTACCAGTTGCAGAGCCGCGTGCGGATGGAGCGGATCCCCTTTGCCTCGCTGGCCCCCGCCTGGATGTCGTCGATCTTAAAAATGTTCGATGGCGGCGGCAACATTCCGGCGCTGAAGATGAACGTCGACGCCCGCAGCAGCATCGACATCGATCCGCTGGGCCGGCCGGTGGACTTCGACTCGGTGGCCAATCTCAGCTACCCAGGCCGGGGCCGGATCGTGGCCTCGGACCTGCGATTCAGCATGCGCGGCACCTTCGAGGGCGATTATCTCGACCTGGAAATGCGTTCCGGCGACTTCGTCCACCACACCAAGGCCTACGTGCCGCGCGACGCCGTGCTGGGCGATTCCTTGTCGCCGCAAGCACGACTGCCGGGCTTGCGGTTGGGCCAGAGTTGGACCGTGCCGGCTTACAGCCCC
>DATCFX010000406.1:0-1108 GCA_036509275.1 Pirellulales bacterium
GCCGAGCCGCAGTCGCTGCCCAAGGCCACGATCGACGGCATCGGGCCGGGCTGGAAGCCGCTGGGCGCGGCCGATTTTGTCAACGTCAACGGCCAGCCCGATACCTGGACCTGGACCGACGGCGCCGTCCACTGCACCGGCAAGCCGGTGGGCGTGACGCGCTCGCGCAAGCCCTACACCAATTTCGAACTGGTGGCCCAGTGGCGGCACTCGAGCTCCGGCGGCAACTCCGGCATTTTTGTCTGGGCCACCGAAGAAGCCCTCAGCGGCCTGCCGCCCGGCAAGCTGCCGCCCGGCGGCATCGAAGTGCAAATCCTCGACCACGGCTACGCCGAGCAGTTCGAGCACCGGACGGGCAAAAAGCCGGACTGGTTCACGACCAACGGCGACGTATTTTCGGTCGGCAAGTCGCAGATGACGCCCTTTGAGCCGGTTTCCCCCAACGGCAAACGCAGCTTTCCGCGCAAGCAGCTCAGCAAGGGCGTCAACGAGTGGAACCACTACTACGTGCGGGCGATCAACGGCGAAATCCGCCTGTGGGTCAACGGCGAAGAAGTCTCCGGCGGCAACAACTGCCGCGCGGCCAGCGGATATCTGTGCCTCGAATCGGAAGGCGCGCCGGTCGACTTCCGCGACCTCCGCATCCGCGAGCTGCCGTAACGATCAACCGAAAGACGCCCACGCTGTTCTGAATCAATTTGAACAGAAGGCCGCGAAGGACGCTAAGGAGAGCAAGAAAAATCCACGCAGTGCGGATGCGCCCCGGGTGTGGATCGACACTTCTTTCTTCTTCTTCTTCTTTCTTCTCCTTCTTTCTCCTTCTTTCTCCTTCTTTCTTAGCGTCCTTCGCGGCCTTCTGTTCAATTGCCCTGTATTCCTGCTCGCGCAATAGCCGTTAACGCTGCATGCCGGCCAGCGTCACCGGCCAGACGTACGGCAAGTTGTCCGGCTCCTTCCAACCGAATTGCGCGTACCATGCGGGCTTTTTGCGCAGCAGGTTCGAACGGTGCGATGCGTGGAACTTGCGCGAGCCGAGCCATGGAGGGCGCTGGCAGCCGCGTGTCGAAGTGGTCAGGCGGCCCAGTTTGATGTTGCGATAGCCGCGACG
>DATCFX010000407.1:0-2169 GCA_036509275.1 Pirellulales bacterium
GACAACTGACAACTGACAACTGACAACTGACAACTGACAACTGACAACTGACAACTGACAACTGACAACTGACCATGAACCTGCAAGCCGTCATCGTCTGTGTCAACTATGCCGATTTCCTGGCGCACACGCTGCCGGAAAATCTGCCGCTGCTCGATTACCTGGTGGTGGTGACCACGCCCGAAGATCGACAGACGCGGCGCCTGTGCGACTCGTTGAGCGTGCAATGCGTCGACACGCGCGAGTTTTTTCACGCAGGCGACAAATTCAACAAGGGCCGCGGGATCAATTACGGGCTGATGCACCTCCGCAGCGGCGGCTGGAGGCTGCACCTGGATGCCGACATCGTGCTGCCGCCCATGCTGCGAAGCATGCTCGCCCGGCATCCGCTGAACGAGTCGAACATCTATGGCGCCGATCGGCTCAACGTACTGGGCTTCAATGCCTGGCAAGCCGTGAAGCGCAAGAAGCACGAGCAATTTCATCATCACTGTCTGGTGAGCGGGCACGACGGACTGGCCACGATCGGCAGCCGGCTCGTCCACGCCGAATTGGGCTGGTGCCCGATCGGCTTTTTCCAGCTTTGGCACAGCGCCTCCGGCCGTCGCTATCCCGTCAATGCCGGCGCTGCCGAACATTCCGACGTGGTGTTTGCCGCCCAGTGGCCGCGCGAAAACCGCGTGAAGCTGCCGGAGTTCTTCGTCTACCACCTGGAAAGCGAAAAGAGCCGGATGGGAGCCAACTGGAAAGGCCGGACCACGCGGCCGTTCGGTCCACCCCACGCCGCGGCCGCCGACGACAAATGCTATTGGCAGTGACGGGGAAATGATGAAGTCGGAAGGATGAATGATGAATGATGAATGATGAATGAAAGACCGGGAGCGTGAGCGACCGGAGCGTTGGCGCTGCTCCGTCATCCATCATTCCTACTTCCGCATTTGCTCTTCCATCCTTCCGCATTGATTTCCATGAAACACGATATTCCCAGCCGAGTTGACATCGCCTGCGGCGTCCTGGGCGCGACCTTGCTGGTCGCGATCGTCGTCCGGGCGCTGTTTGTCGGAATCGGAAACTGACGGAGGAAGTGAAAAGTGGAAAATGGAAAATGGAAAATGACGGAGGCGGCGCGCGCGATCGCGCGGCGGCTGCTGCGCTGCCTGCTTCCCACTTTTCACTTTTCACTTTTCACTTTTCACTCCGTCTGGGCCATGACCCCCGCCGAAGCGGTCCGCGCCGCCGTCGCCGACATCGAGTCGTTGCCGGCGGCCGTCCGCGGGCAGACGCGGTATCTACAACTGACGGCTGCCGATGAGCCCGGCCGCGTGCGGCAGGCCAAGGCCTTGTCCTTCTTGCTGAACTCGATCAGCCGCGTCCGCCCGCTGGCACTTCCCGTGCGAATGGAAGCTGCCGGCCGGCTGGTGCGCGTCGATCTGGCAAGCTACGCCGACTTTAAACAGCCGAGCACCTACCGAGAGTTGTTCGGCGGCTGGGAAAAGCTGGCCGAAACGGATCCCTATTTCCATCTGCGGACGCAAGTGCTGGTCGGTGGTCAGGCGTCCGTGGTCAGTGGTCCGTCGTCAGTTGTCAGTGGCGAGAGACAACGGACCAAGGACAACGGACCACGGACGGTGACGACCGACGGCGGTTGGGTGGACCTGGGGGCCGCGGCCAGGCTCAAGCAAATGTCCACCAGCTTTGGCGCCGTGCTGCGGGCCGATTACTTTGTGGCGCGCGTGGCCGGCGGTGACTACTACGCGTGGGCTGGCGTCCCGGCCAAGGAAGACGATTTTTTTCGGCAGTTCGGCGTCGATGCCGTGGTGCTGGGCGGCCTGGCGGCCGACAGTGCGGCCAACCTGCTGCGCAGCGGCGTGACGCGCAAGCCACGCCGCATCATTCAGCGGCCCGGCGCGTTTGGCGGCGTGTGGCAATCAAAAGACGTGGACGCCGAGAGCCCCGACCGCGATCCGCTGCGCAACCCGGTCGATATCGACCTGGGAAAAGGCGCCACGCAAAAGTTCAACTTCCAGGCCAGCGAAGTGTTCGCGCTGGGCGCCAACCGGCTATGGCGGGTGGCCGTGTTCGACGCGGCCGGCAATCGCACCGAGACGGTGGCCGACAAGGTGGCCAAGGATTTTGCCGGCGACGGCATCATCCGGCCGATGCTGACCT
>DATCFX010000408.1:0-4122 GCA_036509275.1 Pirellulales bacterium
AGCCCGATTAGCGTCAACAGCACCGTCACGGGAATCACCGAGACGGCGACGGCCGTGACCGCCGCGCTCCGCAGAAACGCGTAGAGCACGAGAACCGAGAGCGCCAGGCCGATGAAGATGCTCTCCCAGACGCTCTTCACCCCTTCGCGCACGAACTGCGACTGGTCGTAAAAGAACGCCAGCCGCATGTCCGGCGGCAGCTCGAGCCGCAACTGATCAAGCTCGTGCTCCAGCGTGTTGGCAATCTGCACCGTGTTGCAGTTGGGCTGGCCGTAGACGTTCAGCAGCACCGCGTCTTTGCCGTCGGCCGTGACCCGGTTGTACTGCGGAGCGGCCCCGCGCCGGACGATGCCCAGGTCGCGAACGCGGACGGGGGCCTGGTTGATCCAGGCCACGACGACGTCTTCGATTTCGCTTGCGTGCCGCAGCCGATTGTCCACCACCGCCAGGTAGAGCTGGTAATTCTCTTCGTGCATCCCGGCCGGCGTGAACTGATTCGTGTCCACCAGCGCTTGGCTCACCTGGTCGAAGGTGAGGTGGTGCGCGTCCAGCCGGGCCGGGTCGACGATCACATGAAACTCGGGAACTCGCCCGCCGACCAGGTTCACGCGGGCCACGCCTTGGATCCGCAGCAAGCGCGGATAGATGTCGTAACGGGCCGTTTCCCATAGCTCCGTGACCACGCGCGTCTGGCTGGTGAGACTGATGCCGATGATCGGGAAAGCCGAGAAGGTGAGCCGATGGACCTGCACTTCGGCCGTCGGCGGGAGTGAATTGCGAATCTGCGAGAGCCGGCTGAGCACGTACAGCTCCGACTTCTCCATATCCGTCGACCAATCGAAGAACACGTTGATCGCCGCCGAGCCGCGGGCCGTGGTCGAGCGGATATTGACCGTGCCCGGAATGTACTTCATGGCCTCTTCGACGGGCCGCGTGATCGTCGCCATCATCTCGTCGCCGGGCATCACGCCGTTGTCGATCAGGATCACGACGCGCGGAAAATTCGTCTCGGGAAAGACCGACGAAGGCATCGTGTAGCCCGCATACGCGCCGGCCAGGGAGAGGATGATCGCCAAAAAGATGATCGCCTTGCCATAGCGCAGAATGGCGGCCGGCTTTGCATCCTCGGCGGCTGGCGGCATTTGGCAGTCGGACATCATGACGATGGCAATCGATGGCTAGGGAGTCGAACGAAAAAGAACTTCTCCGCAATCCCGTCGCCCCTTGCGGGAGCGGGATGGCTAGGGGTTAAGAAAGACCGAAGCTGCTTTTCGTTCGATCCTAAGGAGTTGCGGGAGGCGTGGCAACGGTTTCGGCGGTGCGCGGCGTGGCGAGTCGGTCGGGCGGCAGGGCGGTTGCCTGGACCACTCCCGCGGCTGCCTGCGCAACCTCGTTCAGCAAATCCAGGTAGGCCCGCCGATCTTGGAGCAAATTGCCCTGGGTGACGAATACCGCCAGTATCTCGGCCTGCCCCGCTTCGAATTGAGCGGTGATTTCTTGCAACTCGGCGGGGATGCCTCCGGCCACGGGGGCCGCATCGGCGGCCGCTTTTTCGACCAGGCCGCGAGCGCGCTCGTAGCGGTCGATCGCCGCTTGGGCCTCTAGCATGGCGCGCTGCCGCAGTTGACCGTGCGTCAGTTGCTGCTGCTGCAATTCGGCGCGCCGCTGGTTGGCTAGCGCGGCGCCGTTGTTCCAAACCGGCACGTCCGTCTGCAGACGCATGCCCAAATACTGCGTGCCGTCATCGGCCGTTTCGTAGATCGGACCGGCCTGGATGTCCGGCATGCGAGCCGCTCGGGCCAATCCGGCATTCGCATTGGCAACCCTGATGCCGGCCGATGCCGCCATCACGTCCGGCCGCGCCTCGACCAACTCGGCGGCCAATGCCCGCAGGCCGTGCCCTTGGTTCCCGGCTTCCGCATCGATGCTCTGCACGCTTTGCCAGGTGATATCCGTCAACCGGGCGGCGAGCGTCAAGCGTTGATCCAGCGGAACATTCAACTGCTGGTGCAGGGCCAACATCGCGGCTTGATACGTGGCTTCTGCCAGGTCCGCTTGCCGGCGAGATTGGCGGGCGGCTACTTTGGCTGTCGTCACGTCCGCCGGCGTGTTCAGGTTCGCCTTGAAGCGGCGCTCGACCACGCCCAGCAGGCGGGCGTTCAGTTGCGCAGTCGCCAGCGCCAGATCGCGCAGCTCGAGCTGATACAACGCGGCGAAGTACAATCGCATGGTCTGGGCCACGTTCAGCAACTCGGCGTTCTGCACGTTCCATTGCACCTGCGTCACCGTGGCTGCGGCGATCTGCGCCCGGAAGCGCCGTTGATGGGCCATTTCGAAGCGCTGCATCACCCAGACGTAATAGTTCGACAGGCCGCCGGCGGTCGCCGGGCCGCCCGTACTCGGCACGAACGGCTTGCCATTGGGAAAGTATTGACTCTGAATGAATGGGTTCCAAGGATAGACCCGTGTCACGCGGCCGACCGCACGGCTGACGTTCACCTGGCCGCGCACCGTGAGGAGATCCGGGTTCTGAACCAGCGAGGTCTCGATGGCGTTGGTAAGACCCAGCGGCGGGAGCGCCGTGTTCGGCTCGGCGATCCCGTCTGCATCGGCCTGCAACAGCCCGGCCGGATGGACGGCTGCATCGATCGGGTTCGGAGCGGGCCGCGTCTCGGGAACTGCTGCGACCGGGGCTGGCTGCAGCGGTGCCGGCTGCACTGGAGTCGCGACAAATGCCAGCTTCGAAGCCGCTGGCGCTGGCGACCGAGCGTCGGCCACGCTCGGCTTCGATAGCTCTTGCACGGCATCGTTCGACAGCGCCGGCGGTGGCGACGCGCGATTCCCATCCACCGCTGACACCGCTGCTATTGCCGGCGTCGGCAGGCAACAAGGCCGGCAAGCCGTCACCGATCGCTGCGCATGATGGCAGCCGGCAACGATGCCGAACATGCCGATCGTCAGTAGCTTAAGGATCGACCGAAAAATAACTTCTCCGCAACTCCTCTCCCCTTGCGGGAGAGGGCAGGGTGAGGGGCCGGGAAAAACCGAAGTTATTTTTCGGCCGATCCTAAATAGTCGCAACAGCCACCGATCATCAGAGGACTGTTGATGACTCATGCGCATAAAAAAACCCGCTTTACGGCGGGGTTTGCCTTGAAGTCCAAACCCCTACCGCACCTGTCTGGTCGGTAGGAGCCATCGACCTCGATGCCAGCGGTTACGCGAGGGACTCCACCTCCTTCAATTTCGTGCTTGCTGCGTTGGTCCTCTCGAAGGGGAGGCAGGATCGAACGAAAAATAACTTCTCCGCAAACCCCTCTCCCCCCGCGGGAGAGGGTAGGGTGAGGGGCCGGGAAAGCTGGAAGTTATTTTTCGGTCGATCCTTAGTCTTAGCCGGGTCGCGGGCGACGACCGCCCCCCGCGTTCTACCCGACCGGAATAATCGGCACAATCACCAGGCTTGTTGAAGGATTTCGTCGCTCTCCGAGCTTATCCATACCGGCGTCGCGACACGCAGTGAACTCCGCGTTCAATCGGGGCTGACTGAACAAGCGAGGGGGGAATCGTCGGCGGCAAGGGTGGTTCGGGCTGGACCGGCGATTAGAATGCAAGCCCCGGTCGCCCACCCGTCTACCTATACAAGCTGCTTTCGAACCATGCCTGCATGCCGCACTCAGCTAAGGAGCGACCGAAAAATAACTTCTCCGCAACCCCTCTCCCCTTGCGGGCGAGGGCAGGGTGAGGGGCCTGGAAAAACGGAAGTTATTTTTCGGTCGATCCTAAGAATCCGTGTTCGCTTGCCAGCGCCCTGGCGTGGCTCTTGGCTTGTGATCCTGCTGGCGGCCTGTTCCGTACCTTTCATCGCCGCTGGCCAGCCGCGCATCAACGTCGGGCCCCAACGCGACGGCCGGATCGTGGTGCCGACCAACCAGATGCTGTCGCCGCTGGGCCGGCAGATCACGTTCCCCGGCCGGCCGGTCGATTTGGCTCTGCGGCCCGATGGCAAGGTCCTGGCCGTGCTCGACCGCAAACAGGTGTTCACCCTGGATGCCCATTCCGGCGAGGTGCTCGACTCAGCCCGGATCGGCGCGGCCAGCTACCTTGGCCTCGAATTCACGCCCG
>DATCFX010000409.1:0-1431 GCA_036509275.1 Pirellulales bacterium
AAGCTGCAGCTGACGGCGGGTCATTTGCCGCGCCGCGCTCTCGGGCTTGTGCTCGACTGGGCGGAGCTGCATCAGAACGAGCTTCGAGCCAACTGGATACTGGCGCAGCAGCGCCGGCCGATCAGCAGCATCGAGCCGCTGGAGTAAACCCGATGCTTCCCCGTGTCGTGAAGGTCGCCCCGCTTCCGCAATACCGGCTCCATGTCGAATTCGACGACGGGGTCTCGGGCACCATCGACCTGTCCGACGAGCTCGACGGCGAGGTGTTTCGGACCTTGCGCGACGAGGCAATATTCCGGCAGGTGAGAGTGGACGAGTTTGGCGCGGTGTGCTGGCCGAACGGGCCGGACTTGGCACCGGACGCGATGCACGCCCAGCTCACCGGCGAGCCCGCGCACCTGCCACAGCGCTGACATGCCGCCCACACCAATCATCATGTCAAACGAGGCGCCGTGAGCGTGACCGGCTTCGATGCCGGCTTTACCGCCGGCCGGCACGTCGATAAACCAGACCAGCGTTTAGAGAAAAATGCCGAAGAGGGGGGAGACGATGGTGCGTATTGGTTGTGCGAGAGGTTTTCTGATCATCGTCACCGCGCTCCTGCTCACCTTCGCTTCCGGATTTCGCGGGGATCAGGCCGTGGCCCGATCCCTGAAGGTCAGCAATGCCAAGACGTGGCTCGACAAGGCTGTTGCCGGCAAGCATTGCCCCTCCTCGCCGGTCAATGTGCCCGCGGCTCTCCTGCAAACCAGCGCCGCCGGGCTGCAGCGGCAGATCAGCATCGTCGGAACCACGCTGCAGATCGAGGGCACGCCCAATCCGGACCATATCGTCATCAAGGCCGGCGGAGCCCACGGCTTTGTCCGCGTCAAATTCAACGGCAGGCATCTGGGAACCTTTGGCCCGGTCGCCCAAATCCTCGTTCAGGGTGGTGACGGCGATGACGTGATCGTGGTGAAGCCGGGCGTGGATCTGCCGGCGCGCCTCGAAGGCGGAGCCGGCGACGATTGCCTCCAGGGCGGTTCGGGCGCGGACCTGCTGCTTGCCGGCGACGGCGACGATGTTGTGATTGCCGGCACCGGGCGGCCGGCGCTCGACGCCGGACCGGGCAGCAACCGGATCGTCTTTCCGCCGAGCATGGGCGTGCTCCGCGTCGCGCCGTCGGCCGCTGGCGAATTCCTGCCGCTGATCGCCGGCGCCTATACGCTGCAGCCGTTGCGGCAAGGTCATCGCCGGTCGCTGCAAGGTAGGCACCGGCCCCCGGGGCAGAGCAACGGACTGCCGAGCCCGATCATCCTCGGACCGGCGGATCTGGGAGATTCGGGGATCATCGCGCAGCTGCGGCAAACCTACGATGCCGGTCAGGCGGTCGTGCTGACCGACGCGACGGCGGCCGATGCCGAGCGGCTGCGCCGTCTGCTCGGCCACCCC
>DATCFX010000410.1:0-1419 GCA_036509275.1 Pirellulales bacterium
TCGCGACGTGAAGCACAAATTGCAGGATGGTGTGCGGCCATAGTAGATCGGCGGGGCTGCCGGCGTAGAGCCTGGCCACCGTGGCTTCATCGAAAATGAACTCCGGAGAGTCATCACAGCGGCTCAGAACTTCGAACAGACTGACACCAAGCCGGTGAAACATCTTGTCGCCGTTGGCGGCGGCCTCGATCAGCATGCCCAGCAGAACGCTCTTTGGCCCAACAGAAGGCCGGCCATCGCAGGTGTACCCTCGCGCGATCGCGAGCGAATTGCCGACGCGCAGGCAGTCCCGTGCGTGATCGTCGAGCCGGTCGAGTTGAAAGTGCTCCCAGTATTTCACGTCGTTGAACTTCTGTCTCTCGACCGGCCCATGCTGAGTTTTCTCTGGCATCGGATCGCACCTTTCATTGAACACGTCTGTTGATGTTGAATGCCGACCCCCGCGTTTGCCCCAGGATGCGTCGCAACGGCCGCCCATGACTCTCGACACCTTGCGGGCTGCCGTGCGTCAGACGGCCGCTAATGCGGTCGCCCGGCTCATTCGTTAAATCTGAAAGCTTCTCCGGTACTGCCGGCCGGCCGATCGCTCGAAAGCGTCCAGGCTTGCGGCGTGCGATCGCTTCCACGCCGGGCCGACAGCCACCGCCGGCGACCGGACCATCACGGCCCAGCCCCGGCCGGCAGCCGCGGTGCCGATGCCAAGGATCTCTGACGGCGGTGGCAGCCCTCCGCAGTCGACCGAATCTAGCCACCGCAGCAGCCACGCCAGGTCGTCGGGCGGCCGGCCTGGCGGTCCGATGCCGAAGTAGAGCAGCACGCCAGCACCCCAGCGGGCGATGCCCGTGTACCGCATCCGTCGCCAGAACTTTGGCCGGCCATGCTTCACGGCCGACAATTCCCAGCGGGCCATCAGCAGGGCCAGGTCCGGATAGTCCGGCTCGGCTTCGCTGAACGCTTGGGCCGGCTCAGCCGGTATTGCATTGAACACGCCAAGCATGGCGATCGCGGCCACCGCCTGGCGTCGATTCAGCTTCGTCATCTGGCCAGACTCCCAATCCCCGGACCGTCCCCCGGGCCTGGCGTTGGTGTCGCGCATCATGCGGCACCGCCTTGACCACCTTCTTTGCGGCGGCTTCGGCCACGGGCTTCCGCTTGCTCAGCAGCCATCTCCACCGCCTGCGCCCATGTCTCGACGTCCCAAACGGTGTCGCTAAACGTTTTGGTGAGTTCAGCGGCCGCGTCCGCCGCGATCAGCTTGATGCGTTCGTAATCGACCAACTCGTGATCCTGCTTATGGCCCATCACCGTGCCTACCAGAATGTCAAAGACTTGCTTGGCCACGTTCTTTCGCACGATAACCTTCGCGCATTCAAGCCGCTCTTCGCGTAGTCGCTGCTCTCGATTCATGCGGCACCGCCT
>DATCFX010000411.1:0-1701 GCA_036509275.1 Pirellulales bacterium
AACTCGTGGCCCGATCGCCGGCCAGCCGACGCTTGACGACTCGTACCACGCCGTCGATCAGTTCGTCCCAGGGAATGGCGATCGTGGTCAGGTTCAACGTTTCGGCAATCGGTGCATCATCAAAACCCACCAGTGGCGGCGGCACAAGCGAATTCTCGCGCGCATGGTCGAGCACGGACCGGGCCAGTTGATCGTTGCAGCAGAAGATGCCGGAGCGGGCCAGCGCCAATGCCTGGCCTGCCACGCGGCAACCGGCATCGTAGAACCAACTGCCGGCCGGCACCACCGTGGCCGGCAACACAGAAAGAAAGCCCTCGACCCGCTGCCGGCTGCGGATATCGTCGGCGGGACCGGCCACGATGGCAAAGCCGTCGCCAGTGCGGGTCTGGGACTGGAGCACCTGGGCCGCGCATGCGCCGCCCGCATAATCGTCGGTCGAGACGCTATCGACGAACAGCGATTCGAGCCCCACGCGCGGCCGGTCGTTGATGAGCACGGCGGCCTGCCGGCGCTCGATCGACCTTTCTACCGCGGCCGGCACCTCCCAAATGATCGGCACGCGGTCGATCGCCAAAGCCAGCGGCTGGTCGTCCAGGGCGAGCGTATAATCGATCCGTTCCAACTCCAGCCGCCGCGTGAGTTGCGCGAGCAGTTTCGCCCCGAAGCTTTCGGCCTGCTGCGCCCGGCTGGCAAACACGAGCTGCGCGCCGGCCAGCGTCCGCGGCCCGCCGGGGACATACGTGCCCGACTGCGGCCGGCGCTCGAGCATGCCCTCCTCGCAGAGCTCGGCAATCAGCCGATGGGCCGTCTGGTAGCTGACGCCGAATAACTCGGATACGTCGCGATTGGAAAGAAACCGGTCGCCCGGCTGGTAGAAGCCGTTGTGCAGACGGTTGAGAATCCGTCGTCGGACATCATCGGTTTTCTGCGTGCGGCGTGCCGGCATGGGAGACTAATCCACGATTTATGCATTCGCGAGCACGAACCGGCGAGCGGCACGCGCGAGCGTGCCGGTGACGCCGCGAGACCGAGGCGCTTTGGTTGCGTTGAGTCACCGGCAAGCTGGCGCTTGCCGCTCGCCAGCGGCTGATCCAGCATATCATATCAGTTTATTTTTAAAACTGATTGACGCTTGCAGCGGTTCCTGGCAAAGTAGGAATCAGCCCACCCTAGAATGCAGCCCACCCCCGACTTAGGATCGACCGAAAAATAACTTCTCCGCAACCCCTCTCCCGTTGTGGGAGAGGGCAGGGTGAGGGGCCGGGAAAAGCGGAAGTTATTTTTCGGTCGATCCTTACAGTCGTTCGCTTCCATTAGGAGAGCAACCATGTTGCGGTTGACCGGCCGAGGCACGGCCCACACGTGCGACGGCATTTCGCGGCGTGATTTTCTGGAAGTCGGCGCGCTGGGCGCCATCGGTCTGTCGCTGGCCGACCTGGTGGCCGCGCAGGCCCAAGGCGCTGTGTCCAAAGGGCACGACAACCGCTCGTGCATCATGATCTTCAACCTGGGGGCTCCCAGCCAGTTAGATACCTGGGACATGAAGCCCGACGCGCCGGCCGAAATTCGCGGCCCGTTCAAACCGATCAAGACCAACGCGGCCGGCGTCGACATCTCCGAAATTTTTCCGCATCTTGCTAAGCACGGCGACAAGCTATCGCTGGTGCGTTCGTGTTTTCATACGGCGGCCGCCGTCCACGA
>DATCFX010000412.1:0-5757 GCA_036509275.1 Pirellulales bacterium
CCGGCCGAAGTTGTCCGTGGTCCGTTGTCAGTTGTCAGTGGCAAAGATCAACCGACCACGGACCACGGACAACGGACACCAGAGGCCTGGTTGGCGACCATGCCGCACGGGGCCGAGGTGCTGAAGCTCGTGAGCCAGCGCCAGCGGCTACTAAAGAACGCCTGGCTGTCGGCCACCGGCCGCCAGCGTCCCGGCATGCGGCCGGGTCTGCCGCTGGACGAAGCCGAACTGCAAGCCGGCAAGATTGATCAGCAAATTCGCGAGTTGGTCAACAGGCCGTAGCGGAAGCCGTGCGGCTTCCGTCGGGCTTGCGCGGCGATTAGGATCGACCGAAAAATAGCTTCTCCACAACTCCTCTCCCCTTGCGGGAGACGGCAGGGTGAGGGGCCGGGAAAAACCGAAGTTATTTTCGGCCGATCCTTACGGAATTCTCATGATTCCGCTACCGACGGCCGGGCGCGCTGATCTCAGAGCAGGCGCCAGAGTTCCAGTGCGGCCAGGCCCGCCAGGGCGGTGGTCAGCGACTTGTACTCGCGATTGAAGAGCCAGCGGCCCAGCGTCCAATCGGCAAACATGCTGCTGGCCAGCCGCCGCGGAAAGAAGCGCGGCGTCGCCTGTGCATACTGCTGCCACCTTCGGCCAAAGCTCTTTGAGAGGATGCGTTCCTCATCGCGCACCTTAATCGCGTAGATGGCGACAAAAGGGCCGAGAACGAAAAAGATATTCTCCGGGTCATCGATTACCTGGCAAAAGCCGACCATCATGATTAACGAGCCGACATAGAGCGGATTCCGGACCAACTGGTAAACGCCCGTCGTTGTGAGCTGGAACCGCTTGACCAGCGTGCCGGCTGCCCACGACCTCAGCGCCAATCCGCCGACGACCAGCGAAAGTCCCAGCACCGAATGCCAATCGTGCCAATCGGCCACGTCGTGCGGCTTAATGCCGGCCAGCATGTCTTCCAACACCAGCAACAGAAACACGACCACCGAAATCGAGATGCGGCGCTGAATCAGAAAATGGAGCACCCGACGCACCGGTGCATCGTCACGGGCAGGCATCAAACGTGGAGCAATGGCAGCGATCGGCGATGGCATGCAGTGGCGCTCGGTCGAGAGTATTTTTCCGGCCGCATTTTGTAACGACGCCCTCAGAGCGGGTCAACTCCGTTTGACGAGCGCACCCATAATGAGGGTGCGCAGGCCAGGGTGTGCGCGGGCATGAAGTGCGCGGCCCAATGCCCTGCGAGTTTCGGCTCGGGCCGCTAGGCAGGTTCGAAGTCTTTCCGACCGCCGACGCGCGGAGGCAGCACGTTCCAGGCCAGGCCCAGGCGGCGGAGGATGTCGATCGTGATGTACGTCACGTCGAACTCCCACCACTTGTGGCCATGCTTGGCGCTCCTAGGATCCGCGTGATGGTTGTTGTGCCAACCTTCGCCGTTGGCCACGATCCCGACGAACCAGTTGTTGCGGCTGTTCTCGTCGGTTTCGTAATTCCGATAGCCCCACAAGTGCGTCAGCGAATTCACGCTCCAGGTGATGTGCCAAACGGCGACGGTGCGGACGAAGACTCCCCAGACCACGGCGCTCAAACCCAACTGCACGCCGCCGGCCAGAGTGCCGGAGGTGGCCAACCCCACGAGCATGCCCAGGACGTAAAACACGCCCCACTGGGCCAGATTGATCCAGATCCAGCCCTTGCGACGCTCGATCCGCACGTAGAAGCGGTCTTTGACCAAATCGCGCGCATAACGATCGTAAAGCGCGAGCTGACTCAAACACGGATTGTCGGCAAACAGCCAGCCGCAATGGCTCCAAAAGAAGTCCACCAGCGGGCTATGCGGGTCGGGCTGGGTGTCGGAATGCTGATGGTGCATCCGATGAATGGCGACCCAGCGGATCGGCGTTTCCTGTAAGCAACAGACGCCAATCACGGCTAGCGCGTGCTCGAGCCACAGCGGACATTCGAAGCCGCGGTGCGTCAGCAGCCGATGGTAGCAGGTGTTGATGCCCAGCGTGCCGAACACGTAGATGCCGCCCAAGGCCAAGGCCAGCCCAAACCAGCTAAACAGCCAGGGCGCCAGTGCCGCCAATGCCAGCACATGGATCAGTGCCACCGACAACAGGTACGCCCACAAAATCTTCCGTCGCGAGGTCCGCTCCGGCAGCGGCAAACGCGTAGGAGCTTCGGCGTGTGCTTGGTCGGGTGAGGAGGTGGTTGAAGTTGCCATGTCGTTTTGGGTCGCCAGGCTGCGCCGGCGGCGAAAACCAGGAGTGGGAATGGTTTGATTTTAGTCGCCGGAAGTCTCGCCGCAATCGATTCTTAGGGATTTCGAAAGTTCGGGAGCAGGTCCTCCGGCGAACCCGCAATCGTATGCGGCATACTCGCACGCTCGCGGCCTGGCGTCCAGACCAGCAGCCAGCGGGCCCGACCCCGTTATTTTTTCCGGGCGGCGAGGCGATCAATCGTCGACAAGTCGTGCTGGCAAGCGGTTTACGTCGCTACTGGCCGATGATCTTGACCAGCACGCGTTTGGGTCTGCGGCCATCGAACTCGCCGTAAAAAATCTGCTCCCACGGGCCGAAGTCCAGCTTGCCCGCGGTGATCGCCACAACCACTTCGCGGCCCATCACTTGCCGCTTCATGTGCGCGTCGGCGTTGTCCTCGCCGGTGCGGTTGTGCTCATAGCGGGCGGCCGAAGCATCGAACGGAGCCAGCTTTTCCAGCCACCGCTTGTAGTCCTCGTGCAGGCCCGGCTCATCGTCGTTGATGAACACCGAAGCCGTGATATGCATCGCATTGCACAGCAGCAGGCCTTCGCTGACCCCGCTCTTGCGCACGATCTCCTCGAGCTTCGGCGTGATATTCTCGAAGCCCATCCGCACCGGCAGATTGAACGTCAGATATTCGGTATGCGATTTCATGGCGCCATTATTATCATGATTTTCGCCAGTCGCATCGACGACGCCCAGGAAATTTGGCCCGCCGGCCTACTCCGGGGCGAGATCTCCGTAGGCCCGGCGAGCCGAGCCGGACTGGTTGCGAAGTTGGCCTGCGCGTACTGCCGGTGCCGCTGGAGCTCGCGGCACCTACGGACGCGCGCCGCTATTACTCTTTTCCCGTCGGCGACAGGGGCGTGTTCTTCGCCGGCGATGGGCTGGTGCGCCGAGCGGACTCGTCCGGCGACTCAGGACATTTGGCCGTATAGACGCGCTCGATGAGATCCTGGTAGCCCTCGACCATCCGCTCCAGCGACGCGTGACGCACGACCCGCTCGCGTCCGGTTTGTCCCATGCGGCCAGCCAGTTCGGGCTGCCCGAGCAGTTGGTCGACGCGGGCTGCCAATTCCGCTTCGTCGCCGGGCGTCACCAAGTAGCCGCAGCCGCCATGTTCGACGCTCTCGGGAATGGAGCCGACGCGCGTGGCCACCACCGGCTTGGCGCAGGCCAGGGCCTCGAGGATCGAGACCGGGCTGGCTTCCATGTGCGAGCTGAGCACCAGCACGCTGGCCAGCGACAGGATTTGCGGCACGTCGGCCCGCGTGCCTAAAAACAGCACGCTGTGCTCGAGCCCGAGTTCGGCGGCCAGGCGTTGCAATTCGCCGCGGCGCGGGCCGTCGCCGATGACCAGAAAGCGGGCCTCGGGGCGCTGGCGCGCGATTCGGGCGGCGGCCCGCAAAAACAGCTCGTGATTCTTCTCCGGCCGCAGCGCGGCGACGATCGCCGCCACCGGTTGACCCGGCAACAGGCCGAGCGATTGCCGCAAAGCTGGATCCGGCTCGCAGGGCGAAAACCGCTCGGTATCCACGCCGTTGGGAATCACGAAGACTTTCGACGGCGGACAGCCTTCCGCTCGGGCCAGATAATCGCCGTGGGCCGCGGCCACGCCGATAAAACCATCGGTGATCGGAGCCAGCAGCCGATTCGGCCATTCGACGTGATCGGGCAAGCCGGTCGAGTGCAGTGCCGAGAGGATGACCGGCACGCCCGCCGCGCGGGCCGCCAGCCGGCCCCAGAACATCTTGTCGCCGCCGGTGCCGACCGTGACCACTGCGTCGATGGCCCGTCGCGAGAGCAGGCGCGTGAGCCGGCCGAGCACGGCGACGTCGTATTTGTGCGCGATCAGGCCGTCGAAGGCCGGCACTTCGGCGGCCAGCACTTCCCCCAGCGGGCCGAAATGTTTCAGGCAGCAAAGTTCCGGCGCAAAACGGCTGCGATCCAGCCGCCGCACGAGGTTCACCAGCAGCGTCTCCGCGCCGCCCACCGGCATGTTCGTAATCACGAACATCACGCGCAGCGGACCCCGGTCGGCGGGGCGCACCAGGTGTCGATAGCGAGCAAACAGGAAACGCATCGCAAGGCATCCCACTGAAGCACGTGGTTTGATCGGGAGCCGGCCGGATTACCCGCAGGCATGCGTCTCCGGCTGGTCGCGCGTGGGGTCGTCGCAGGCACAGGCCTGCAACATTTCGCCGCGCCCGTCATCGACGAACGGCACGGTGCGCAATTTGCGCGGATCGAGCGAAACCCAGTTGCGCAGGCGCACCGTTTCCATATCGCCGTGGACGCGCTGGATGTGGAAGCCCTCGCCGCCGGGAAAGTTGTAGGCGCCGTACGCCGAGCAAGCTGCGTCATAGCCTGCTTTGCGGGCCGTGAGAAATCCCAACCGGCTCAGGTTCGGGTGCAGGCCAAAGGGAAAGGCAAAGTAGCGCACGCGCGTTCCCAGCAGATCTTCCAGTTCGGTGCCGCTGCCGGCAACTTCGTCCGCCATTTGCCGGGGGTCGGTAATCCGACCCAAGTCGGCGTGCGTGCGGCTATGGGCGCCGATTTCGACGCCCGCGGCCGCAATCTCGCGCAGCTGGGCCACGGTATTGGGCGGCAGCGAGAGGCCTACGTTCACGTCGTGGGGAAACGGCGTTTGGTTCACCACAATGCTGCTGGACACGAAGTACGTACACGGAATACCCAACTCCTTGAGCAGCGGAATGGCGTAGTCGCAGTTGTCGGCATAACCGTCGTCGAACGTGATGGAAACGCTCAACTGTTGGTTGTGGCCCGAACGGATCGCGCGCTGCGTCTCGGCCAACGAGATCAGCCGGGTATGCTCTTTCAGCCACAGCATCTGCTTCAAAAACGTGTCGCGCGGGCAGGTCCAGTCGTTCAGCCTGTCGTCGGCGACCCGGTGATAAAACAGCACGGTGACCGGCAGCCTGCCCTGCGACGCCAACGATCGGCGCCAACAATAACGGCCCGGACGCGAAGCCTGATAATAAAGATTCATCAACTCCAGCTTCCACCACGGCATGAGAACCTCGCTAGTGCAGCACGACGAACGTTGAACGCCGCACCCTGCTTCCAAGGAACGAACGCAAAATAGCTTCCCGATTTTCCAGGCCCCTCACCAGGCCTCTCCCGCAAGGGGCGAGGGTTTGCGGAGAAGCCATTTTGCGTTCCTTAGGATCGCCCGAAAAATAACTTCCGATTTTCCCGGCCCCTCACCCTGCCCTCTCCCGCCAGGGGAGAGGGGTTGCGGAGAAGTTATTTTTCGGCCGATCAGTAGGCCGTAAGATCAGATATCACCCTTCAACATTCCGCATTCAGCGTGCAGCCTGGTTTTCGATCGTGCAGCAGGATTTTTTTAGGGATTCGCGGCGGCCCAGGGGTCTGCGTCGGGCCGGGGTGCGAACTCCGGATAGCCGGCGCCAGCTTCAATCCACACGCTGCCGCACTTTTCGCGGCAGTGGATCCAATCGCGCAT
>DATCFX010000413.1:0-5834 GCA_036509275.1 Pirellulales bacterium
TCTGGTTTGCCAGGCGGCCGATCCTGCCACGCACACCCAAGAACTTGTGTGGCCCGCCACGGCTCGCCAATACAAGCCACAAACGGTTCGGACCAAGGCGGCCAGGCTCAAGCCTTCGCTTCGAAAAGCCCAGGACGCGCCGGTTGCCCGGCCACCGGGTTCTGCCTCTGTTGAGGTTGTCAACTTGGAGTTTGCCGACGCGGCGACGTGCCAGGCCTTCGAGCTGCCGAGCGTCAAGGTGATTACGCGCTTCAAGAACTTCGCCGACATTTTCGTCTGGGTCCAACCGGACGGCCACCTGGATGTGACCGCCATCGCTGCGCTTGAAAAGCTCACGAGCGACAAAAAACTGACCTGGTACGAGCTGTATGGCGAGAAGTCCGTTCCACCGCTGCCGCGAGTCATGCCAATTATGGAAAGGTCCCGCGCCTTCCCCGATCAGATCGTGCGCGGTGGTTACAACGGGTTGACTGGCAAGGGCGTGATCATCGCAATCATCGACTCGGGAATCGATTTTCGGCATCCGGACTTCATCACTTACGACGCGGCCGGGCTGCCTACGTCGAGGGTCTTATACTTTTGGGATACGATCAGCGAATCCTACGCCAATGGATTCGGGGCTCCGGCCCCGCTGAGCTGGCCCAACGGCGCCCCGATCGGCACCGTCTTCTCCAGGGATGATCTGACAGCCGAGCTGCGCAGTGGGAGACCGCACATCCTTGAGTTCGATACATTTGGGCACGGCACCGGATGCGCCGGCATCGCGGCCGGCAACGGCAACGCGTCCAAGGGCACTTACGCCGGCGTGGCGCCTGGGGCCGATATCATTGCCGTGCGTGTCGGAGGGCACGCCGGCGCCGGCTCGATGGAAAATGGATTCTTGTACAACGCGATTTGTGGCTGGCTTGACGAACAGGCCGGACAGCAGCCTCTGGTTGTCTCGTGCAGCTTCGGCGCCCAGTACGGAGGCCGCGATGGCTATTTGATCGAAGAGCGGCAAACCAGCGCCCGCTTCGACAGTTCGACTCGCGCGCGGGCCATCTGTATTTGTTCTGGCAACGAAGCCAATCTGCCGATTCACGCCGGGCTCGACATCAAGGGTGCCAACGCCCAGGCGGTCCTGTCCTGGTCGTCAAGCCACGCTGCGACGATGGAACTGTATCTGCAAACCGATGACGATTCCGATATCCATGTCAACATGCCACCGGGCGCACAATACAAGGTGCTCCAGGATTACGTCCATCCGCTGACACAGAACGTGTATGTCAAGCTCGACGTCGGGAGCGGTAAGGGAGAACTGTCGGTTTATAGCAAATCGGGCCGCAACTTCGGGGCCGATGCCTACATCTATGGTGGCGACGACGCCAGGTTCGACGACCAGTGCCTTTCGGCAAACAAGCTCGTCGGCGCGCCCGGTGCGGCGAGCCAGGCGATTACCGTCGGCAGCTATGACTTTAACGACCATTTCAACACGGAAGGCCGCGACGTAACCTTGCCGGACCCCGCAAATCAGCCGATCACGATCGGGCAGCTCTCGTCGTATTCCAGCCCGGGCCCGCGGCGGCTGGGAGACGGTCCGAAATTTTCGGAAAATGTAGTGAAGCCCGACATCGTGTCACCCGGGGAGTGGCATGTGGCGGCAACGCCACTGAACGTCGTTCCCATATTTTCACGTGATTCGACCGGCTACTACGAGGAATTCAACGGCACCAGCGCCGCCACGCCCTATACGGCCGGAGTGATCGCACTCTTGTTCGAGAAACAGCCCAGCCTCACGGTGGGTGAAGTCAAAGACTTGTTGCACGCCTGCGCTCAAAAGGACGCTTACGTCCAGAACTTGCCCGGCCCTGGATGGGGCTACGGAAAGCTAAACATTCAAGCTGTCGACAGGTTGCTTTCAGGCTCCCTCGGCAAATAGGCCTGACACGCGACCCCGGCCCGGTTTTCCGCGCGAACATTACGAGCCGCTGGCCTTGAATGACCGGACGGGCTGTTAGGCCACGAGCCAGCGCGTGGCTCGCCAGCGGGCCAGCCACCAGGCGCAGGCCGAGCTGGCAATTGCCGCCATGAGAAACAGCGCGATGTCCAGGCTTATTGTCGCTGGCACGTGCAGCTTGCTGGCCGCGGATTCGCCGATTTTGATAAACAGCAAATGCGAACAATAGATGCCGTAGGCCAATTGGCCAAGCGTCACCAGCAGCCGTGGAAACTTCATCGGCGGCCAGGCGACCGCCGCCATGCCGAGTCCCAGACCCGCAGCAGTTTCCAGCCAGGTTGAGCGGCCCGTTGCGGCCAGCGCCGTCATGGAAACGACAAACAGTGCGATCCCCAACCCCAGGCCCAGCCGCGACGGACTGCTGGCGGTCCGTGCCGGTCGGGCGAGTAATCCCCAGCAGCAGCCGACGGCTGCCGACGGCAGTGCGTCCCAGACGCAACGCGCGCTGTCGCCGGCCGGCCACCATGCCGGGCAGGGCCAACAGGCCATGCACACCGCCGCCGCTCCCACCGCGGCAGCCAGCGCCGCGCGCGCGAGCCAATGGCCGCCGGCCACGGCGCCGAGCGGAAACGTGGTCACGCTCGCCACCAGCATGAACGGCAGGAACCACAAGTGATACGCGCCGCCCCAGACGAGCATCTCCCAGCCGCCGAAGTCGTTGGCCTGTTCGGGAGCCAGGCCCTTCTTCACGACTTTGAACGCCAGATAAACCGCCGACCACGCCAAGAACTGCAGGTAGAGCCGTGCCGCGCGCCCCAGCGCCCAACGCGGCCATGCCGCCAGCGATTGGCGGCGGGCTTTTTCGACCACCAGCATGATCCCGACGCAGGTGAAAAACGGCACCGCAAAGCGGCTCAGCAGCGAGCTGCTATGGGCCGCCGCGTGGATCCAAATGATCGCCAGGGCCCCCGCCAGCCGCGCAATATCCAAGGCCTCGTTCCGCGGAGCGGCCCGCCGCGGAGGGTCAACCACGGGACGCGCGGCAAGCGGTCCGGCGACGTCAATCGTGGGTGAGATCGACAATTAATGGGCCCCGGCAGTGGGCTGGAAAGCGGAACTCCGCATGCGAAGCAGCACTGTGGCCTGGCCATCGGGCACATAACGGCGCAAGCCCTCGGTCAGGCCGGCCATGAAGAACAGCAGCATGTTGACCATCGGAATCAGCGTCACGTCCTGGAACATGGCGTTGGCACCATACGCGGCCAGCGCGGCCAAAAACAATAGTGCCTCGGCCCGCACCCAGGCGGGCGCGGCTGCGGCATGTTCGATCCGCCAGGCGTGGCGGCCCCACATCACCAGCAGCGTCGTGAACAGCAACGTACCGGCCAGGCCGGTCTCGGTCAGCAAGCTGAGCCAGACGTTGTGCTGCACGTAAGGCCGCGATTTGGGCAGCGGCAAATCGGTCGAGCGATCTTCGACGTAGCTCGAGTTTTCCTGCAAGTACTGGCCGTACCCGCAGCCGAGCAGCGGCCGGTCGAGAAACATGTTCCAAGCGACCGTGGCCAGCAGCGGCCGCAGCTTGGCCGATTCGGCCGTGTCGGTGGCCGAAAGCCGCGCATCGCGTTTGAAGCTGACGATCCGTTCCCACTGGGACCCCACCACCAGGCAGCCGACCAACGCGCCCGTGCCCAGGACCGTCAGCCGCCAATGGAGCGGCAGCGTCAAAGCCAGCAGCGTCGCCAGGCTCAGCGCGCCGCCAATCCAGGCGCTGCGCGTCAGCGTGCAGTAGATGCCATAGCACGTCACGGCTGCGGCCGCGAGCAGGCAGCCGCGTCCCCACGTGCCCGCGCGCGGCCAGAGCAGCAGCGCCGCGCACAGACCAACGCTCTGAAACAAGCCGCAGCCGGCCGGGTTCAACAGCGGCCCGCGGCCACGGCCGAAAAACTCGGGAAACGCGGGCGAGCGGATATAGCTGGGCCAGACCAGCGCCCAGATCTGCCGGGTCTCGCCGATGGCCGTCACGGCCAGATACAGCGCGAAGAGCCCCAGGCTCATGAAGACGAGCCTGCTGCTCCGCTCGCTTTGTGGGGCAGCGCGGGCCACCAGGTATAGGCCGGCGGGCAGGAAATAATAGAACAACAGACGGCTCATCGGCTGCGAGCCGTCGACGCGCCAGTCGTGCGTGACGGTGCTGGCCGTCAGCACTACGAGCAGCGCGGCCAGGACGTATTCGGTTTTGCCCAGCCGCAGCGGTTCGAGGCGGCCCCAGCGCCACAGCAGGCAGAACTGCGCCATCAGCACGACCCACAACACGCGGTCGGCCGTGATGGGCAGCGGTCGCATCTCGAGATGGAAGAACGAATGACCGAAGCAACAACCGGCCAGCAACACCGCCAGGCAACCGGCCAACAGCCCGCCGCGGAACAGCAGCAGGCTGCCCCAGACCACCGCCACCAACCCAGCGACTAAGAGCAGGAATTGCATACCAGGGGGGTCGTGGTGTTAGGATCGACCGAAAAATAACTTCCGTTTTTCCCGGCCCCTCACCCTGCCCTCTCCCACAAGGGGAGAGGGGTTGCGGAGAAGTTATTTATCGGTCGCATCTTATTGGATCGATTTGGCGAGGGCCTTTTTCAAGCTTAGGACATGGCCGATGGCGGGAGCGGTCGAATCGGCCGGCGGGAGCAGTTCGGCGTGTGTCGGCAAGGCCGGTTGTATCGAGATCAGCAGCACGCCCAGGCCCAAAGCCAGGCCGCCAAAAATGCCGGCCAGGACAATCATCGCGCGGCTGGGGCCGACCGGCTTGCTGCCGACCTGGGGAGCGTCCAAGCGGCTGATCAGGCTCGCACTGCGCGAACCGGCCTGTGCGGCACGGGCTTCGACCAGTTCGCGCTCGGCCGCTTCCAGGACCCGCGTGCGGTTTTCGTTTTCGGCCAGCAGGCTCGAATACTCGGCCCGCAAACCGGCCAGCCGCTCCAATCGGCCGGCCAGCGACGCCCGCTGCTTTTCCAGCAGCACGGCCCGGTCGGCGGCCAACTCCCAATCCAGCTCGGCCCCGCGGATGGCCGCGCTCAACTCGTGCTGCAAGTGACCGGCAATCTCCTGCTCGGCCGCGTGCGACGCCAGCACCTGCGGGTGGACGGCCGACATCGTGCCCAGGAGTTGGGCCGTCTTCATCTGGGCGTCCATCAGGCCGTCCTTCAGATGCTTGAGCGCCGGTTGAGCCTCGAGCAGCCCGGTGGGCGTGGCCAGCAGTTGATGGGGATCGTTCTGCGAGGCGATCAGCGAATCGAGCAGTTGGCGGCTATTGCGCTCTTGCATCTGGGCCTGCCGCAACTCGCCGTCCAGCTCCAGGCACTTGCGGCGGAGGTCGCTTTCGCCCGAATTAGCATGGTGCAGGTTTCGCAGCTCGGCCAGGTCGCCGCCCACCTGTTGTTCCAGCTTCTGTAGGCGGACCGTGACGGCCTTCAAGTCGGCTTGGGCCAATTCCACGGTCTTGTTGACCTCGGCCAGTAAACTGCCGGCCCGCGTGCCACGCAGCGTGTTGTAGTGGGCTTCCAATTGGTCGGTCACGGCCGTGGCCAAGGCCAAAGCCCGCGCCCGGCTGGTGCTGGTCACCTTGACGTAAAAGACTTCGGTCTTACCGAACTCGGCACCCTTGGGCGGCGTGATCTTCAACGCGTCGCTCAGCTCGATCACGTCCTGGTCCGTGGGCCAGTCGCTGGTACGGCCGTCCGGCGCGCCGACTTCCAGCAACGCTTGCTCCAGCACGCCGTGGCTTTTGGCCAGTTCGAGCACGGTCTCCAACAGCGTCTTCATTTCGTCGGAATGGCGGAACCTGCCCGGCGAGTCGGCGTTGCCGGCCACCTCGTTGCGGACGATCAAGGCCTGCGAGGCC
>DATCFX010000414.1:0-3665 GCA_036509275.1 Pirellulales bacterium
GCTCGCCGAGTACGCGCGCCTGCATCCAGCGGAGCAGCCCGGCCCAGTAATGCGTGCCGAACAGGATCACCGGGAACTGCGAGATCTTTCCCGTTTGCACGAGCGTGATCGCCTCGAACAGTTCGTCGAGCGTGCCGAAGCCGCCGGGAAAGACCACCAGCGCTTGCGCACGCAGCAGGAAATGAAACTTCCGCATCGCGAAGTAGTGGAACGAGAAGCCCAGCCCGGGCGTGACGAAAGCGTTGGACGCCTGCTCTTCCGGCAGTTTGATATTCAGGCCGATGGATTTGGCCCCCACGTCGTGCGCCCCGCGGTTGCCGGCCTCCATGATGCCCGGCCCGCCGCCGGTCATGATCACGTACTGCCGGTCGACCGTCTGGCTCTGGCCCTTTTCTGAGACCAGCGCGGAAAATTGCCGGGCCGCGTCGTAGTACTTCGACTTGTCCGACAGCCGGCGGGCCCGATCCGCCAGGCGCGCCAGCCGCGCATCGTCCGGCGCGGCCGCCAGCGCCGCTTCGGCCGCGCGCAGCCGCTCGGCCGCCGCGGCCGGCTCCCAAATCTGGGTGCCGCCAAACAGCACGATCGTCGAACGCACCTGCTGCTCCACGAAAGCCAACTCCGGCTTGAGCAGCTCCAACTGCACGCGCACCGGCCGCAGTTCGGGCCGGGCCAGGAACTTCAGGTCGCGCTCGGCCAACTCGTAGCTGGGCGAGTCCATGATCGCCCGCACGTCCGGCCGCACCGATTCCGCACCGCTCATGATGGCAACTCCAGGTCGATGCTTTCGCCCAGCCGCGGCACGTGCGTCGGCCAGCCGCGCGTGCGGCGTAGTTCTTCGGCCAGCGCCAGCGAGCTGGCCTTTTCGCCATGCGTCACAAACACGCCGCGCGGCGCCAGCGGTTCGAGCCAGCGCAGCAGCTCGCGATGGCCGGCATGACCGCTGAGGCTCGACATTTCGTGAACGGCCGCCCGCACCGGCACGTCGCGGCCGAAAATGTGCAGCCAGCGTGCGCCGTCTTGCAACGCCCGGCCGCGGGTCCCTTCGGCCATGTATCCGCCCAGCAGGATCGTGTTCTTTTCGTGCGGCAGCCGCTGCTGCAAGTGGTGCAGGATGCGCCCGCCGGTCATCATGCCGCTGGAGGCGATAATCACGGCCGGCCCTTGCACGTGGTTGATCTGCTTGGATTCTTCGACGCCGCGGGCCAGATGCAGGTTGGCCGCTTCGAAGCCGGTCGCGGCCTGCGGCAGCTTCGATTGCGACAGGTCGATCTCGGCAGGATACGAGGCGAAAATCTGCGTGGCCGACACCGCCATCGGGCTGTCGAGAAACACCGGCAGCGTCGGCATGCGCCCCTGCCGGGTCAAGAGCGAGAGCAGGTAAATCAATTGCTGTGCCCGGCCCACGGCAAAGGCCGCCACGACCACCACCCCGCCGCGGGCCACGGCCGCTTGCATCAGCCCCGCCAATTGATCGAGCACTTTTTCGTCTGGGTGTTCGCGATTGCCGTACGTGCTCTCGCAGATGAGGTAATCGCAGGCCGGCGGCGGGCTCGGGTCGTGGTACAGCGGCGCGTCGTAGCGGCCGACGTCGCCGGAGAAGACGATTCTCAGCGGCCGCGGGCCGCTGCGCACCTCGACCTCGATCATGCTCGCGCCCAGCAGATGGCCGACGTCGTGATAGCGGCACCAGATCGGGCCGGCCGCCTGGAACCACGCCTCGCGCGGTTTGATCGTCGTGAGCTTGAGCGCCGGCGCGACGTCGGCCGTGGTGTACAGCGGCAAGGCAGGCGCGTGCTTCGACAAGCGTTTGCGGTTGACGTAGTCGGCGTCCTCTTCCTGGTTCTTGGCCGAATCCAGCAGCATGATCTCCATCAGATCGTGCGTCGGCGGCGTGCAATAGACGGGGCCCTGGAAGCCCAGCTTTACGAACCGCGGCAAATAACCGGTATGGTCGATATGCGCGTGGGTCAGCACGACGCTATCCACCTTGCCGGCCGGCAGCGGCAGCGGATCCCAATTCTTGGCCCGCAACTCCTTCAGCCCCTGGAACAGGCCGCAATCCACGAGCACCCGGGCCCCATCGGCCTCGAGCAGGTACTTCGAGCCGGTGACGGTTTCGGCCGCACCATAAAAACTGAGCCGTGTCATGCGCACGCACCTGGGTATTCAATTACTACGACCGGGCGATTGCCGCATCGGCCGCATGTACAAGATAGTCTAATCGGCGCGGGCGGCGGTGCCATGCCCAAGTGTGCCGGAGCGGCGCGATCGTGTAGGATTCAATGTCGACACTCGTCTTGTTGGATGACGGGCTCGACGCTGCCGATGGATGGCGCCCCGGTGAAGTCGATCGCACGGAAGCGAGTTGCTAGTTCTCGATGAAAGGGAGTGCGGCAATGGCTTTAAATCATGTGAGCGTCGTGCTGGTCCACGGCGCCTGGGCCGACGGATCAAGCTGGGCAAAGATCATTGCGCCACTCGCGGCTGGCGGGATCAAGGTCGTCGCTGCGCCGCTGCCACTGACGTCGCTGCCAGACGACGTGGCCGCGCTCGAGCGAACGCTCGAGCGCGTCGCGGGGCCGATCGTGCTGGTCGGCCACGCCTACTCCGGCGCCGTGATCGCGGCCACGCGCGACGAGCAGGTGAAGTCGCTCGTCTACGTCACCGCCTTGGCCCCCGACGAGGGCGAAACCGTCGCCGATGTCTTCTACCGCACCGACCCGCACCCGCTGGCGCCCAAGCTGGCGCCCGATGATCACGGGCTGATTTATTTGCCGGAGAGCGCTTTCGCCACCGCCTTTGCTCAAAATGCCGCCGCGGAGGAGCTCGCCGTGCTGGCGGCAGTTCAGCGACCGATTTCGCCGGCGTGCATTAGCGTTGCCGTCGACCGCCCGCTGTGGAAGGACCGTCCGAGCTGGTTCCTCGTCGCCGAGCAGGACCGCATGATCGTCCACGAGAATCAGCGCTTCATGGCCGAGCGGATGAAGGCTCGAGTGCGCGCTCATCCGGTCGATCACGCGCCGCTCGTGACCGCGCCTGCGGTCGTCGTGCAGATCATACGCGAGGCGCTGGCCGAGGTCACCGCTTGAACGCGGCCGCTGGGCATCAGCCGAAGGCAGCCGCACGGATTGATTCGAAATGGTTATCCCAATTGGAAAGGAAGCGCCATGACGCAGGTCAAATACCGAACTGCCAACGTCGACGGCTCGAAGATCTTCTATCGCGAGGCGGGCGCCGCCGGCGCTCCGAAATTGCTGTTGCTGCACGGTTTCCCCACAGCCAGCCACATGTTCCGGGATCTCATTCCGCTCGTGGCCGACCGTTTTCACATCGTCGCCCCTGATTTGCCGGGATTTGGAAAATCCGACGTGCCGCGTCGCCATACCTTCGAACAAATCGCGGACTCGATCGATCGTTTCACCGAGGTGGTCGGCTTCGATCGTTATGCCGTGTATGTCTTCGATTATGGCGCGCCGACCGGATTGCGGCTCGCCGTGAAGCACCCGGATCGGATCACGGCGATCATCTCCCAGAACGGCAACGCCTACGAGGAGGGCCTGAGCGACGGCTGGAATCCCATCCGCGAGTACTGGCGGGAACCGTCCCCGGCCAACCGGGAGGCGCTCCGCGCCCTCCTGACCCCGGAGGCGACGCAATGGCAGTAT
>DATCFX010000415.1:0-9297 GCA_036509275.1 Pirellulales bacterium
GCGGCGTTGCAGGTCGGCGCTGTAGCAGTAGAGATAGCCACCCTCGGTCGCGACGTGATCGACAAAGAACGTGGCGGCCCGCTTCAATCCGGCCAGGACGCTTGAGCCCAGGTCGCAGCCGAGCGGCGGCGGCTCGGCGACGGCCCCGTGTGCCGTTTGCTGGAGAAACCGCGCATAGGCCGGGTCGAGGCCCTGCGGCACAAACGTGTTACCCACCGCACTGCGGCCAAACAGCACTTCATAGAACACGCAGCCGGCCAGGTACTCGCCGGCCGAGCTCGCGTGGTGGCCGTCCATGCGCAGTGCCAACGTTCCATCCGGCTGCTTGCGCCATTGCCAGCCAACGTGCAAGGAGTGCGTCTGGTCGGGGAGGGCCGGCGGACGGGCGTTTGCAAACACGAACCGGCTGTCCGGCCGGTAGCCCCAGCGAGGGTCCGTGTCGGCCAGGTGAAAGGCGTCGCCGACCGGGATCAGTCGCACATGCAACTCCGCGGCAATCGTCCGGTAGGCGCAAGTCAGCCCGCGATACATGGCCTCCTGCGTATTGGGCTCGCCAGGCGCCGGGGACTTGACGACGAAGCGCGGGTCGTCGCGCCGATAGGCCCAGGTCTGATGCACAAGAATCTCCGCCTGCGGCGCGTACTTGTGGATGTACTGATACAGGCGGCCGGCATAGGGCTGATAGGTGGCCGGATCGTGACTGCGGATGCTGGCCTGCTGGATGGTCACAACGTCCCAAGGCTCGGCTTGCAGTTCCTGCTCCAAGCTCCGGCCGGTGGCATACAGGCCGCGCTTGTCCTGCGAATCTTTTTCGTGCTGCTCGACTTTTTCCCAGTGTTGGGCCATCGTGCTGCCGCCGATGTAGGCCTGATGATGAACCAGGACATTGCCATCGGCCGCCGCAAGATCGCCCAGGAACCGCGTGGCGTTTCGCGAAAAGCTATTGCCCACGGTCAACAGCCGGACGGTTTTGACGGCCTGCGGAGCCTCGGCCGCCGAGATCGCAGCCGGAAAGACCAGCAGGCAGCTGGCCAGAACCGCAGGGATGAAGCCGAGCTTCATTTCGTATGCTCCGGATAAAATGCGTTTGGATCGATCAAGGGCTCGAAGGCACGTCGACCACCTGCCCCTGCGCCAACAACCTGGCCTTTAGTTGCGAGTAAACCAATTCGTGCATAGCTTGTTTTTGTTTCGCCGCCAACGCGGCTGCGATCCCTGCACTCTGGCCGAGGACCATCCAAGCTGGTTCGACGCGGAGGGAGCAGTAGGCAACGTGCGTGGCTGAAAGTGCTACGGGCACCAGCAGATTTGTACACTGCTCGCGTGGCGGGGTCAGACAGCGAAACGGCACCTGGTAAACCGAGCCGCGTTTGATGCCGCTGACGCGAACAGGGAAGATCGTGCCTTCGTTCACCACGGTGTCCGCTCCGCGCGCGATGCGCCGGCAGTCGTGCGAGTCAATCGGAAACGAAACCACGGCGATCGAATCGGGCTTGCTGCCGTCGGTCAGGATGTCGGCCTGCTTCATCAAGTATTCGCCGCGCATACGACGGCCTTCGCGCACATAGAGCTGCGGCGACCAGTGGTCGTATTCTGCGAATTCGTCCTTGCACAGACCATATTGGGCGAGCTTGTCGCGCAGCGCCTGGGGCACCGCGGCGTCGGTGGTGAGAAACCGATACAGCTCTAGCGTGTATTGTTTGTGAGCCTCCCAGATTCGCTTCCGTTCCTGGGGACTGGCTTCGCACCAGTCATTGCCGCCGCCGACCAGTCCCATCGAGAACTGCTTGCCGATGCCGTTGTTCGCATCCACCTTTTCTCCGGGCAGCGGATACAAATCCCACAGCAGCGGTGCCTTGGGCGTTTTGGCGAAATAGCGACGCACGACCTCGAACCTCGCCGATTCGTAATGCGCCGGCTGTGGAAAGGGGACGCGGTTGGCAGGGTTCGCCGTCAGGCAGAGGCGGAAGCTATAGGTCATCACGTTGCGGTCGCCGGCCTCATCGGAGCCGAGCTCAGTGCCGGTGAGTAGTGGCAAGAGTTGCCCCGCGGCACTCAGACCGGAGATGGCCATCGGCGGCTTGGGATACTGTTTGCCAGCCAGCGACTCGCCAAACTCGTCGCGTCCCTCGCGTCCGATGACCCAGCTCACCTTCGCGGCGGCCAGCAGGTCCCCTTCGTAGGTCGCGTCGATAAAGGTCTTGCCGCTGAAACTGCTGCCCTCGGTTGTGCGGATTGCCTTTAGTTTCGGTCCCTCCTTGTCCACCGACTCGAGCATCTGCCCCGTGAACAAGTTGACTTTCGCTTCCTTCAGCATGGCCCAGGCCACGCGCTCGGCCACGTGCGGTTCGTAGGTCCAAGACTTGTGGTCCTTCGTCGCCACGCTGTAGTTGAGCTTGATGCCGCGGGATTTGTAGTCGTCTTCGATCCGCTGATGAAATTCCTCGAACAGCCCGCGCAAGGCTTCTCGCAGCATTTGATTCGAGTCGCTGAAACACAGCCCGCCCGTGTTCACGCCGCCGATGCGCTGGCTCGACTCGACCAAGGCGACGCTCACGCCTTCTCGCGCGGCGCCAATGGCAGCGCAGATGCCGGCCGGCGTGGCGCCATACACGATGACCGCCGCCGTGTGCTGCTGCTTTTGGCCGGTCGCCTGATTGACGAGGACTCGCTGCCGCGCCTGCTTCGATTGCCATTGGCCCGTGGACACGTCCTGCTCCGTGAAGGTGGCCAACAGGATCTGCTTCTGCCCCGTGCGCTCGAAATCGTAGATCAGATAGATCGTCCCGTCCGGTGCCTGCACGCCGTCGGGATACGAGACGCCGGCCCGGTCATCGATCATCAAGCCGCCGTGCCAGGTCTGGCCGTCGTCGTCCGAGAGATGAGCGACCAGGTGCGAACGGGTTTTGTGGTTGGGGGGATTGTGCGTGACCAGCAGCAGCTTGCCGGAATGCAGGCGGCAGATGAAAAACCGCGAGTTCACGTGTTGAATGGCAGCTTGCAGGCCCGGGCTCCAGGTCTGGCCGCGATCGGTCGAGACGCTCTCGCCGATGCCGTAGGCGGCGCGCACCAGCATCCACAGGCTGCCGTCGCGGCGCTCGATGATCGAGTGTTCGTCAAAGACGCGACTCGGCACGGTGGCCCGGCCGCGGAAGCCCCACGTCGCGCCACGGTCGCGCGAGATCATCACGCCGGCACCGCTGCGCGCGCTGAGATCGTGGCCGTGCGCCGCGTCGGTATTGAATTTTCTTTGCCAAATCGCCGCGGGCATCAGCCACTCGCCGGTGGTCAGCACCGTCGGCTTGTTCATCATGATGCCGTCGCTCAGCCGGCGCGGCTGGGACCAGCGCGGACTCGCGTCGCCGGGGTTGTCGGTCACGATGGCCCACACGCCGCTGCGGCCGTCCCACCAGTTGTGCGATTGGGCCCAAAACAGCCATAGCCGGCCTTGCGGATCGCGCCACAAACAAGGGTCGTACGCGCGCACAGGCCCGGGAGGGTCGATCACCAGCTTGGGGCCGGACCACGTTCGGCCATCGTCGGCGCTCGTCGTCAGCAGCACGTAGTTGGCTCCGCCTTCGCCCGGCCCACCGGCATACCAGGTGGCCCACAGCCGGCCGTTGGCGGCACGCTCGAGGCCGGGAATGCCTTGGAAGGGCCGCGTGTCGTCGGCGTACTGCGGTCCCGGTTGCAGATTGATCGGCGGCGGTTCGAGCGCGGGATCGGCGGGCTGCTGAGCTGTTTCGGCCGGCGCCGCAGCGAGGATCCAGGCCGTGATAATCGAGGCGATCAAGGGATGCGGCATGTGTGCTGTTTCCGCGTTGGATTTACGGCTGAGGTGCTGACGATTGGCCGGCGCTGCCAAGGATCAAACCGCGCGAAGCTCCGGCAAATCACGATTCGAGGTTCTGTCTCAAGATGGCCATCGTGGCACGTTGGCGCTGCTCGACGAACTCCCGGGCTTTGGCGGCCTTGGCCTTCGCGGCAGCCGGATCCTGGGCCAATGCCAGGACCGTGGGCACGAGGCGGGCCACTTCGTCCGGGCGGTCCATGTCGAACAACCAATCCCCCAGCCCGATGTCGCGCCACATGATGCCCTTGCTCGTCTGCTCCTGAAAGCGGCAGACGATCGCCGGGACGCCGTTGCCGATGCACATGATCGGGCTGTGCATCTCGAGCCCAAACAGGCCGGCCGAGCGGACGTACGTGCTCAAGGCTTCGTCGGTCAGCCAGTATTTTTCGCGCCACACAACGCGCGCTCGCACGTCGTCGGGCAACTGGTCGACGAGCAGTCGCTTGCCGACGGCCATTTGGCTCTCATCCTCCGGACAGACGAGCACCTTGAGCGCGGTGTCGCGCACGACGGCGCTGATGGCCGCGCGCAGCGGCGCGTGGTCGTGCTCCTGCATCTCGACGTTGCGCGCGTGCTTTCGGTCGTCTTCGGCGGTCATCGCCTTGTGGCGAATCAGCCAATAGGGCGTGTAACGCAGCCGCGGAATGACGCACAGGAATTTCCCCTGCTCCAGGCCGCTGGCCTGAAGAAACGACTCTGCGGCCGCGTCGTTGCGCAACTTCACGCCGAAGGCGCCGTCGGGACCGAATTCCATCACTGGGCATTTCAGCCCCTCGTCCCGCGCGAACTTGAGCGAAACCGAATCGCGGAAGAAGACGAACCGCGCGGCATTCAGCAGTTCTCGCGCCTCGGCGTTGACGGCAGACAGCGTGATCCCATAAATGCCGTACGGCTTGCCGGTCTCGCGATGCCACCGGGCAACATGCTTTTGAGCCACGAACGACGCGCCGGAGCCGTGCAGCAAGAAGTCGCAGTCGTGAAAGGCCTGCGCCACCTCCGCCGAACTTTGGGCGAAGCGGAGCTTGGGGAAATTGCGCCGCAACATCTCCTCGACCCCGTTGCCGATGTTCGAGGGCCAGAGCGTGACTTCGGCCTCGGGCAGGTATTGGCCGAGCAGGCGAATGACGCCCGGCGTATGGCCGATGTCGCCGATATTGACGGTTTGCCAGGAAGAGCGCAGAAGAATGCGCGGCGGACGGCCGTCGGCGGCCAGCAGCTTCGAGGCGTGCGTACTGGCGGCCAACGCGGCGGCGATTTCGGCTAGGAAGATGCGACGGTGCATCGAGCGGTCACTTTCGGTAATCGAGGTGGCGGGGCGAGGCAGGCAGGCTAGTCTTGTTTTACGCGTTGCAGCGACCGTTGTCGAATCGGGCATCACACGCCAATGCAGCGTCCATTGCGGGGCATTCCTGGCATTTGGGTGCCCTGCCCACGCGGCGTGGGCATTGCACCCAGCACCTCCCACGAAAAGCAGCCGGCCGCGAGCCTTAATCCGCACGAGCCGCGGATGCGCAAGGATGGAGCAGCCCCATGCGCAACGAAACCCGCTTTTCACTTTTCACTTTCCACTTTTCACTTCGCTTTGACCTTCACCAGTGTGACCTCGTTGCCCTCGGCATTGAATCGCACCTCGTCCATAAATGTGCGCATCAGCACGAGGCCGCGGCCGGTTTCACTCGTGAGCGTGGCGGGGTCCAGCGGGTTGGGCAACGTGGCGGAGTCAAAGCCGGCGCCGTCGTCGCGGATCGTGAAGCTGGCCTGCTCGCGTGAAAAGCGGATGTCGACGTGAATCCGCCGCGCGGTGGGAACCGCCTGCTGGCCGGGTTCCGGCCGGTCCCCGCCGCCCTCGTGAAACCGACTCGTGGCTTCGAACATTTCCTCCTGGCTCAGCTCGAGGTTGCCGTGGTACAGGGCATTCAAGAGCGCCTCTTCCACGGCCAGGGCCACGCGCAGCGCTTCGCTGCGATCGACCAGGCGCAAACCCGCCAGGAGCTGTTGAACCCATTCGAGCAACGGGGCAAACAAGGCTCGATCGTTTTCCAACTCCAGCGCGCACTCGCCCGAATTCACGCACTCCAGCAGCCGCTCCTGCTGACCCTTGGGCCGCGTGGCCGAGAGCACGCTTTCGACCGCGTCGACCAAGGCCCGGGCCAGCCCGCCCTTGGGCACGAAGCCGGCCGCGCCGGCCATCAGCGCCTTGACGGCAATGTCCTCGCTGCCATGCGCGGTCATGATAATCACCGGCAGCAGCGGATACATGCGGTGAATCGTCTCGACCAGTTTCAGCCCATCCATGTTGGGCATTTGCATGTCGGTCAGCACGATGTCGGCCATCCGGGTTTCGAGCTGCCGCAGGGCCTCGACGCCGTGGCCGGCATAGTCGACCGTGTAGTCCTTGCCTTTTTCCAATAGCCGCCCGATCAAGCGCCGATCGACCGGCGAATCATCCACCACGAGTACGATCGGCATGTTCGGCCCCCGGTTAAGTCCGGCCCCTGTTAAGTCAGGCCAGACGCGGCGTGCGGCTGCCCGCTCGAATTGATCGCCGGCCGCAAGCCAGCTGCGGCCATCAGCCGGGCAGTCGCCCGGTACGCTTCTGTTACCCACTCGACGATCCGCTCGGGCTGGGGCGAGTATTCCAGCTCGATCGAAATCGCACCTTCGATCCCCAGCTCGGCGATCTCGCGCAGATACGGGGCAAACGGCACCACGCCCCGCCCGGGCGGCAAGTCGCCGTGGACCCGGCCATCGCAATCGGACAAGTGTACGTGGCCGGTGCGCCCCCGCAGCCGGCGCAGCTCTTCGGGCTTCACGCCCGAGAGCACGAGGTGCGAAATATCGATGTTGGCTTTCACGGCCGGCATGTGTACGTCATCGAGAAAGCGGACCATCGTTTCCACGTCGCGTACCAGCGACAGCGGAAATGGTTCGAGTTCGAGCACGATTTCCAGGCCCAAGTCCGCCGCCCTGGCGCCCAGCCGGCGCACCGCCTCCACGGCCCAGTTCCACTGCTCGGCCGGCGGAATCACTTCCCGATTCCAGATGTATTCGCCCAGCACCAGCAACACGTTGCGAGCCGCATAGTCGTAAGCCAGGTCCAAGAAGGCGGCGACCCGCGACTCGTGAAAGGCCCGCACGCTGGCGTTCAGATCGACCAGGCCCACGGCCACGCACGGCAGCGACACGATTGGCAACTCCAGCGCCCGACACTCGTCGCGAATCAACCGCCGCTCGCGCGCATCCAGTTCCAGGGGATCGGTAAAAATATCGATGCAATCGAAGCCGATCGCTTTGGTTTGCTGCAAACCGAACGACGTCGGCCGGCCGCTTTGCACCCACGCGGAATTGATTAGTCCCAACTTCATCATGCGGTCATTGTAGGGTCTTCGGCGGCGGCCGAAAACGAGGCGGCCGCAGGAAACGCGTTGGAACCGTTGCTCAAACGTGTACCGCCGGGCGTGATTCTTGGTAGAATGGGTGCGCCTCGCCCGCCGGTTGTCCTGCCTTGCCTTCCAGCCCACCCGCAGAGAAGGTCCGCTCATGTCGCCATTGCCTTCGACCCCGGCGATGCTTAGCCGGCGAAAGCTCTTGAAGCTGTCTGCTGCCGGCGCGCTCGGCTGGTCGCTGCCCCAGTGGCTGGTGATCGAATCGTTGGCAGCGGCCACCCGCCGCGCACCGGCAAAAAATGTCTTGGTGCTGTTGGAGCAAGGCGGACTGTCGCACATCGATACCTGGGATCCCAAGCCGGAAGTGCCGGCCGAGCACCGCAGCCCGTTCAAACCGATCAGCAGTACGGTGCCGGGCATGCAGTTTACCGAACTCTTGCCGCACACGTCGCGGATCGCACACAAACTGGCCGTGGTCCGCTCGATGCACCATACCCTGGGCGGAGCCGATGGGCATCCCAAGGGAACGAAGTACGTCTTGTCCGGGGCGCATCCCTCGAGCCCCACGGAAATGCCCGACATCGGCTCGGTGGTGACGCATCTGCGGGGCTCGCGCTGCCGGTATCTTCCCCCCTCGATCATGGTGCCGGGCAACGATGAGCAAGCGGCCGAAACCCGCACCGGCTTTCTGCCGGCCGCCGACAAGGTGTTCAAGACCGGCGGCAAGGACCTCTCCGACCCGGCCTGGCGCGTCGCCGACTTGGTGCCCTCGGGCGACAATGGCGGCGACCGCCTGGCGGCCCGGCGCGGGTTGTTGCGGTCGGTAGATGCATCCTTCGCGCTGCGGGACCAGCCCGCGCGCGACCTGGACGGCATGGATCGCTTTTATGAGCAGGCCTTCGACGTGCTCACCAGCCCGCAGGTCTCGGCGGCTTTCGATCTGCGATCGGAGTCGTCGGCGACCCGCGAGCAATATGGGCCGGGACATCGCGGTGCCTGCTACCTGCTGGGCCGGAAGCTGATCGAAGCGGGCGTGCGGTTTGTGACCGTCGACGTCCGCTGGCCATTTACGAAAGACCTGCCGGGCGGCACCAATCTGAACTGGGACCATCACGACTACATCTATGCCAAGGACACCTGCAATCTGCCAGGCGCGGGCGGCGGCGGAGCGGGCCGACGGGGCATCGGCACCTGGCAAATGATGGGCAGCACAGACCAGGCCTTTGCCGCTCTAATCGAAGATCTCGACCAGCGCGGGATGCTCGACGAGACCCTCGTCTGTTTCGTGACCGAGTTCGGCCGGACTCCGCGCATCAACAAGTTCCAGGGCCGCGACCACTGGACGCGCGGATATTCGATCGCGCTGGCCGGGGCGGGAGTGCCCGGCGGCCAGGTGATCGGCAGCACTGATAAGGACGGCGGCGACGTCGCTTCGCTCGCCTATACGCCCGAGGACTACGCCGCCACGATCTATGAAAAACTCGGCATCGACCGCGCCAAGCCGCTCTACACTCCCACGAATCGCCCGATTTTCTTCGGGAATTTGGGTGAACCGATCGCGCAACTGCTTTGACGAGCAGCGGAAGAGCGGGCAAACCTCGCTTCCCTGGTTTGCACATTCTGCCTAGAATTTAGCAAGACGCCCGGGGCACTCCCCTCATATTACTCCGGCACCCTTGTGTGTCGCGTCTCATGAAACACGACAAGCTGCGGCAGCGGATCGCACTGGAAGCGGCCCGCCGGATGTACGAGCACCGGGAATCGTTTCATGCGGCCAAGCTCAAGGCCGCGAAGCTGATTGTCGGCGGCTGGATCAAGCCGCGGCTGCTACCCAGCCATCGCGAGATTCGGGCTGAAATCGAACAGTTGGCCCGCTGGCACGATGCGGCCGACGAGCGACTGCTGCCGACGCCAGGCGAGACCGACCGGTTCGAAGTCTATCGCGGGCTGCTGGTTCCGCTGGAGCACACGCGTCAAAGCCCCAAGTGGCATCCCGAGGGGGACGCTCTGTATCACAGCTTGCAGGTCTTCGATCTGGCCCGCGATGAGCAACCCTAC
>DATCFX010000416.1:0-1379 GCA_036509275.1 Pirellulales bacterium
CTATACCCAGTGGGCGGCCAATGCGCTGGGCGGCATTCAGGGGGCACTCCAGGCCGCCGGCTTGCAGAGCACGCAGTTCGGCAACGAGGACCAGGTCTTCGCGCAGTTGCAAGCGCTCAGCGATGGCAGCGTGGGGCACATGGAGGCGTTGCAGGTCAGCAACATGATCGGTGTCCAGGAAGTCCAGCAGTTGGAGAAGCTGCGCCAGCTGCAGATGGCTCAGCTCCAAGGCGAGTTTGGCTACCTGGCCACCCAACAACAAAACGACCTCACGAAGTTCGCTACGCTGCGTGCGTGGCTGGACAGCCAGCAAGACTATAAGTCGAGCGAATAGCAAGCGATGCGAATCACGACCGGAGCAGCGATGCTGCTCTTTTTTATTGCCCTGACGTCGGCCGCGGCGCTGGCCCAAGCGACGGTTTGCTCGCCGACGGCGGGGCACGGTGGGATTCTCACCGGCCTCGCGCATCAGTTCAGCACGACCACTGGGCCGTGGACGGCCACCGCGTTGCGCTATGCCCAGGCGTTGTTCTTTGCGCTGGTCGCCATTGAGATCGCCTGGTCGGCGATTACCTACGTCCTGCAGAAGGACAGCTTGCCGGATTTTGTTGCGGCGTTGCTGTTGAAGATCCTCAGCGTTGGGTTTTTCTACATCCTGCTCCAGCCGCAGTACGGCCCGGTCTGGATCTCCGACGTGCTCGCGAGCTTCAGCCAGGCGGGTAGCGCGATCGGTGGGCAGTCGCAGTTCGGGCCAAGCGATCCCAGCTCGATCTTCAACTGCGGCACCGACATCGCCAACGCCATGCTGCAGAGCATCTCGCACAATCCCGGCGGCATCAACCTCGGCAACATCTTACCGGCGATCGAAGCAGTTTTGGCCGCCTTGGTCTGTTCGCTCGGCGTGGTGATTGCGTTTGCGATCATCGCGGGGCAGCTGCTCATCACCCTGATCGAGTCGTACATCGTTATTGGGGCCGGCGTCTTCATGCTCGGCTTTACCGGTAGCCGCTGGACGCTCGTCTTCGGCGAGAAGTACGTCGGCTACGCGATCAGTGTCGGTATCAAGCTGTTCATGCTCGAGCTGATCGTCGGCCTAGGCTATAGCCTGGGACAGCAGTGGGCGGCACTGTTTGATAACGGGATCGCGCCTCCGGAAACCTACGTAGAAGTTGTCGGCGCAGCGCTGGTGTTTGGATTTTTGGTCTGGCAGATTCCCAGTCTGGCCGGGTCGCTCATGAACGGCGCACCCCGCATGACCTTGGGGAACTTCTTAAGCACGGCCGGCAGTATCGCGGTCGGCGGCGTAGTCGTCGGCAGTAGCGTGGGCGGCATCGTTGCGGCTACGGCGTCGAGTGTAGGAAACCGCTCCGAGATCGTGC
>DATCFX010000417.1:0-1634 GCA_036509275.1 Pirellulales bacterium
TTATCGAGCGTCAGACTCCCCAGGCCGTCCAGGTAGACGCTCGCAGGCTGAATCGTCGTCGATCCGATCGAGACTCCCTGCTGGGCCGTGTTCGCATTATCGGCGAACTGGATGCGATTGCTGCTGGTGCCAATCGGGCCGGCGGTCAAGAGCGTCACGCTCGCGCCGGTGGTGCTGATCTCGGCCGTGCTGTCGCTGGCTGCCAAGGCCGTGATGCCGCCGGTGCCGGCGGTGATGCTGATCGAACCGCCGTTGCCATTGAGCGCCGTCCCGCTTCCCGCACCGTCGTCCAAAATGACCTGACCGGCGCCGCCAGTCGCTTGCATGACGACCAAGCCCGCGCCGGGCGTGGTTGCTGGCGTGGCGGTGGAGAAAGTAATGTTGCCTGTCTGCTGGCCATCGCCGATGGTGATGGTGCCGGTCGAAGTGGTCGAGATCTGGGCCAGCTCGGCCGTGGTGAGATTGATGCCCGCCACCGGCGAGCTGTTGGTGCCGCCCACGAGCATCGGCCGCGACTCGACCGACGATTGGATCACCACGCCGGCAGCGGCGGGCGTGACACTGGGCGGGCTGAACTCGCTGACCGTGTTGCCGGTATAGTTGGCTGCAAACAGGTTCCCGCTGGCGTCGAACAATAGATGCTCGGGATCCGAGAGCCCCGTCAGCGTCTTGGTCGGAGAAGTTTGGCCGGGCGCGAACACGCTAATTGTACTGCTAGATTTGCTCGAAACGTAAAGATTGCCGCTGGAATCGAAGGCCAGGCAGTAAGCACCGGCCAACCCGCTCAGCGTGCTGGTCGCAACGGTACTGCCAGGAGCGAAGATGCTAACGGTCCCATTTCCGTTGTTCGCGACATAGAGATTGCCCGCCGAGTCGAATGCAAGATAAACCGGGTTGCTCAATCCCGTCAGCGTCGCGGTCGCCGTCGTGCTTCCTGACGCGAATTCACTTACGGTGCCCGATGTGTTCGCGACGAAGAGGTTGCCGTTGGGGTCAAAGGCCAACCGGAAAGGCGTGGTCAAGCCCGTAAGCGTGCTCGAGGGCGTCGTGCTACCCGGGGCGAACACGCTCACCGTGGAGCCGCCGTGGTTTGCGACATAGAGGTTGCCGTTGGCGTCAAAAGCCATGGCCGTCGGGTCGTTCAAGCCCGTCAGCGTGGCCGAGGCCGTCGTGCTCCCCGGGTTGAAGATGCTGATCGTGTTGCCGGTCGCGTTGGCGACGTAGATTTTGCCGCTGGAGTCAAAAACAATGGCGGTTGGCGCGCTCAATCCGGTGAGGGTGGAGGTTGGCGTCGTTGCGCCGGAACCGAAGACACTCACCGTGGTGCCGCCGAAATTGCCGACATAGAGATTGCCGTTGCCGTCAAGAGCCATCCACTCCGGGCTGTTCAAGCCAGTGAGTGTGGCGCTGGGCGTGGTTGCCTGCGAGCTCGTGGCCGCCCCCACCCAGGCCGGATCGCTGCTGGTGTCGATGCTCTCAGCGGCCCCGCGGAGCGCGATCGTGCCGCTGGTGGTCAACGCCGCGCCGGATGAAATCGTGAGCGTGCCGACGCCGTCGTCGCCGACGCCACCGGTGGTCACGTCGGCGGCGAGCGTCAAGGGAGCCGTGCCGCTGTTGACGCTCACGCCCGTGCT
>DATCFX010000418.1:0-2843 GCA_036509275.1 Pirellulales bacterium
GGGCCCGGGTTGTCGGCTTGCTTTTCGGCCATAGCGATCCACTGCGAAATCGAAACCAACGATTGGGTTGAAGCCCACGGACTGGGGTCCGTGGGCTGGCGTGTCTTGTGCGTCCGCTTGCGAAGTAAAAATTGCATCACAGCCCGATGGGCGAACCCCGATTGGGCCACATCATCGTATACAGTCCGTCCAGGAAGATGCCCAACTCGAGGTCCAGCATCAGGATCAGCACGAACGAGACGACGAAGGCGCTGGTGGCCGCCCGGCCGACGCCCTCGGCGCCGGGATCGCAGTGGAAGCCGCGATGGCAACTCACCAGGGCGATGGCCCCGCCAAAAAACAGGCTCTTAAAAGCCCCCATGAACAGGTCGAATGCCCCGACCACCTTCTGCGAGTTGTCCCAATAGTGATGCTGGTCGATGCCCAAGAGCATCGTGCTATAAAACCAGCCGCCGGCCACGCCCATGAAATCGGCCATGATCGTCAGCGTGGGAATCAGCACCAGGCAGCCCAGGAACCGCGGCACGACGAGGTAGTGTACGGGGTTGGCGCCCATCGCACTGAGCGCATCGATTTGTTCGGTGACGCGCATGGTGCCCAGTTCGGCCGCCATGGCGCTACCCACGCGGCCAGCCAGCATCGTGGCCGCCAGCACCGGTCCCAGCTCGCGCACCAGCGAAAGGTTGATCACGCCGCCCAGCCGCGTCTCCAGATGCAGCGACCGGAACTGGCTATAGCTTTGCACGGCCAGCACCATGCCGATGAACGTCCCGGTCAGCGCCACCACCGGCAGCGAGAGCACGCCGATCTGGTAAAAGCTCGGCAGAATGGTGCCCCGCTGCGGCAGTCGGGTGACCAGCCAGCGCAGCGTGCGCAGGGTGAACAGTGATACGTCGCCGATGCCGCCAACCCAGGTCATGGCCACGTCGCCCACGTCGGAAATCCAATTGGCGATCGCGGCCGAAAATCCGCGTCGCGGCGTGGCGGGTAGCGGCGAACTGGCTGTGGACATGGGGCGGCATCCCGTCGGGGGGCAAAGGTCGAGACTGTCCCCCAGAGGGCGCGCTAGCCCGGGGCACATTCAGTCAGTTCGACAGGTCGGCTGCCAGCGCTTGAGCCGGAAATACCGGATGCACCGCTAGGGCAAGCTTTGCCGTCAATGACGGCGACCGGGAAACGCGGGCAAAGCCACGCGGTAAGCTCACGGACTGCGGTCCGTGGGAGCCTAGCAAAAGCCAAGGGGCGTGCCGCACTTCATTACGGCACGCCCCTTGATGATGTCGCTGCTAGCGCTGGCCAAGCGGCTCAGGAGGCCCCTTCGGCCGGTGCGGCGGTAGCCACGGCGGCGGCCCCTTCGCCCTGCGCGTTCGTGCCTTCGAACGTCAACTGCCGCTGCTCGCCCACCTTCTTGACCTCGACGACGATCGTGTCCTTGCCCTGGAACTCGCCCTTGAGCAGTTCCTCGCCCAGCGGGTCCTCGACAAAGTTCTCGATCGCCCGGCGTAGCGGACGCGCGCCGAAGTCGGTGTTCGAGCCCTTCTTGATGAGGAACTTCTTGGCCTCGTCGCTCAAGATCAGCTTCAGCCCGCGGTCGGCGAGCCGCTCGCGAACCTTGCTCAACTCCAGGTCGATGACCTGCTTCAGGTCGTCGATGCCGAGATGCCGGAACACAATGATGTCGTCGCAGCGGTTGATGAACTCGGGCCGGAACACGCGTTCGATCCGTTCGTTCACGCGCTGCTTCATGCTGTCGTACGACGCATCGTCGTCCTGCTTCTGGAAGCCGAACGCCGATTCGTTCTTGATGGCCTCGGCCCCGGCATTGGTGGTCATGATCAGGATCGTGTTGCGGAAGTCGACGTTGCGGCCGAAGCTATCGGTCAAACGCCCTTCTTCCATCACCTGCAAGAGCATGTTGAACACGTCGGGATGGGCCTTCTCGATCTCGTCCAGCAGCACGACGGCGTATGGCCGGCGGCGGATCTTTTCGGTGAGCTGGCCGCCTTCCTCGAAGCCCACGTAGCCCGGCGGAGCGCCGATCAACCGGCTGACGTTGTGCTTCTCCATGTACTCGCTCATGTCGATCTGGATCAGCGCGTCGGCGTCGCCGAACATGAACTCGGCCAGCGCCTTGGCCAGCAGTGTCTTACCGACGCCGGTGGGTCCGGCGAAGATAAAGCAGCCGGTGGGCCGCTTCGGATCTTTCAACCCGCTACGGCTGCGGCGAACGGCCTTGGAAATGCTCTTGATCGCCTCGTCCTGGCTGATGACCCGCTTGTGCAAGTCCTTTTCCATTTCCAGCAGCCGCATCGAGTCTTCGGTGGTCATCCGCGTGAGCGGAATGCCGGTCATTTTCGAGACGACCTCGGCAATGACCTCTTCATCGACGATCCCATCGGCCTCGCGCGATTTCTCGCGCCATTCGCGGGTAATGGTCTGCTTCTTCTTTTTGAGCTTGTCGGCCTGATCGCGCAGGGCCGCCGCCTTTTCGAAATCCTGGTTGGCGACCGCCTCCTCCTTTTCCTTGTTCAGGTGCTCGACCTCTTCGTCGATTTCCTTGAGATCCGGCGGGCGCGTCATGGCTTTGAGCCGCACGCGGGCCCCGGCCTCGTCGATTACGTCGATGGCCTTGTCCGGCAGGCAGCGGGCCGTGATATAGCGGCTCGACAGCTCGACGGCCGCGGCCAGCGCGTTGTCGGTGATCTGCACCCGGTGGTGCGATTCGTAGCGGTCGCGCAAGCCTTTTAGTATTTCGACTGTTTCTGACTTAGTTGATGGCTCAACCATAACTAATTGAAAACGTCGATCCAGCGCGCTGTCCTTCTCGATGTACTTGCGGTACT
>DATCFX010000419.1:0-12468 GCA_036509275.1 Pirellulales bacterium
AGCTTGGGCCGCGGATCGGCCTCGATCTTGATCGTCGGCAGTGCCAGGCAATACATGTTTTCGGTCGTGGGCAGGTACAGCCGGCCGTGCGAGATGATGGGGGAGCCGTGAATCTCCTCGCCTTCGGGAAATCGCAACCGCTGGGTGATCTTGACACCCTTCTTGTCGTCCGGCTTGAGCACGTGCCAGGCACTGACCGTGCAGGCGTAGATGTTGCCGTCGGCATACAGCAGACTGGATCGCATAATGGTGCCCAGCAGCTTGACGCGCCGGCCGATTTGCTTGCCGCTGGCGGCATCGAAGACGTAGAAGTTGCCCGAATCGTCGACGCCGTACAGCCGGCCATCCAGCAGCAGCATGCCGGAGCGGCCAATCGACACTTCCTTGTCACGCCACAGCTCGCCCGTTTTTGTGATGTCCTGGCCGCCGGTTCCGGCCGTGCCATTGATGGCCACGACGGCGCCCATCGAATCGCCTTCGCGGTTTTCTTCGCTCTGGCCCATGTAGACCTTGCCATCGGCCACGAGCGGTGGCACGCTCATCCCACGCATCGAGAGTTTGTATTGCCAGATGGGCAGGCCCGTGCGCGGCTGAAAGGCCCAGACCGAGCCGTCGCCCGAGCCGAAGACCATGGCCTTTTGCCCGCCCAGGACCGAGAGCATCGGCGTGCTGTAGGTGGTGTCGTCGGGAAACATCCGCGTACCCTGGAACCAAACTAGCTCGCCGGTGTGCTTGTTAAAGGCCAGGAACCGGTGGGCCGGCTTGGCCATGTCGCCCCAGCCGATGATCACGCCGCTGATGATCGCCAGGTTCTCGTCGACGATCGGCATGTTGGTGCGGCCGCCGTAGGTGGTCAGTAGGCCGAACTCCTCGTTCAGCGAGTGCGACCAGAGCGTCTTGCCCGTTTCGCCGTCGATGCATTGGAAATAGCCGCACACGCCCAGCGCGTAAACGCGGCCGGTGGTCGGATCGCCCACGCAGCAACTCCAGCCGACCCGCGTCTCGGGCACGTCGGACAGATACACGTTGAACTTGTTCTCCCACAGCACCTTGCCGGTGGCCGCGTCGGCACAGATCACTTTTTCGCCCTGCCGCTGAGGCTGGTCGGCATTGCTGCGGGCCAGCATGTACAGCTTGCCGTTCATCACGATGGGCGTGCTGCGGGTGGCCAGCTTCTTGGTCTTCCAGGCCACGTTCTCGCCGCTGGGGTCCCAGTGGCCGATGATGTTCTTTTCGCGCGAGATGCCGTTCTGTTCCGGCCCTCGCCAGATCGGCCAATCCAGCGGGTCGATCTCCAGCGACGGCTGATCGGCCGTTGCCGGTTTGGCGGCCACGCGTGTGACGAGGGGTGCTGAAGTCTTTGCCGGGCCGGCCGGTTTGCCGCCGCCGGCCGCATCGCAGCCCGGCAGCCCGTAAGCCGCCGCAATCGCCAAAGTCACCAAGCCCGCGATGCGGGCAGAATAGGATCGAGTCATGGAGAAAAGCTCTCTGGGGGAACCGGTTGTCCGGATCGGGAAGGCGGGATGAGTTTTCAGGATACGTTCGGAACGTAGCCAGGGCAAGCAGTTGGGGAGCGGCGTGGGGGATCCGTCGGGGTCCCGCCCCGCATTCAGCCCCCGACGAGTCGCCGGGGGTTAAGCGATTAACCCCTCAGTCGAACCATTCGTCGTCGGGGTCGAATTTGGGCAGCGAGACAATCATTACGGTCATTCGCCCGATGGCCTGATGGCGCACGCCCGGCGGAATCAGCACGCACATGCCGGGACGCACCGGCAGCCGGTCGTCGTCGAGTTCCATTTCGGCGCCCGCCTGGCACTCGAGAAAATAGTACACCTCGGTGTGCTGGCGATGATAGTGGCGGCGGGCGTCGAGCGTGATTTCGGTGCGGTGCAAGGTGCCGGGAAAATCGTCGGCATCGGCCAGTGCCCGGCGGGCAAAGCCGCAAGGACAGGGTGTCGGCAGCAGCGTGGCGAAATCTGCGGCGACGTAGCGTGGGCCTGCGTTGGTAGCCATAAGCATGAGGATAACAGAGCCGCCGTTGCGCCTCCACACCCTCGCCAGCGCGGGCCAAGGCAGGTTGAGATAGCGACGGTAGCCAAAAAGTGCCCTTGACCATTAGGGGGGGCGATGCCAATCTCCCGCCCGCCTTATTCCCCATTTGATACCGGAGCCGGCATGATGCCAGCGACGCGATTGCTTTCAGACTGTCCCGTTGAGTGCGGCTCGGACGTGGGGCGGCCTCAACCTAGCGTCGGACGGTGGCCGAGAGTCTGGATTCGCGCGTTGATCCTGATCTCGATACTGCTGGCAGTGACCTGCTATTTCCTCCGCTCGCTGGATCGCGACCTGATCGAATACGGCGAAGGCCCGATTCTGGCGATGGTGGCCAGAATGCAGCGGGAACCAATCGCTCCGGAGTGGCGCGCGCATCTCCCGCTCACGCTCAGCTGCTATGGACCGGCGTATTATAGAACGGTTGCGCTCGTTGACCGTTTCGACCCGCTGGGTCCCAGCGTGGTGGTTGGCCGATTCATCAATCTGCTCGCGGCTCTGGGGACCGCGGCGCTGATTTATCTGATGACATTGCGGCTGACCGCTATCCGCGTGCAAGCGGCCGCCGGCGCGCTACTCTTTCTGGTCTCGCCGGTTGTGTGTTATTGGCTGCCGGCCTATCGGGTCGACATGCTGGCGGTGCTGTGCAGTTGCGGTGCGTTCATGGCCGTTGCCGGCGGTCTCAGCCTCCGGCGGCTAGTGCTGTGTGGGTTGCTCGTGGCCCTGGGTTCGCTGTTCAAACAAGTGGCCGCGCTTTCGGCCTTGCCGATCTGGTTGTGGCTGCTGGCGAATCGCCAGTGGCGAAAGGCAGCGGTTTTTGCGGGCCTGGTCTCTGCCTTTGGACTGGCCTTCTGGGGCCTCGCGGATCTGGCGACCGATGGCTCGGCGCTGGGGCCGGCAGTTAAATCCAACCTGAATCGCATGCGGCTCGAAAACGGATTGGGCCTATTTTTTGACTTCGTGCGGTATCCATCCTCGCTGCTGTCGCTGGCGGCCGCCGGATGGCTGCTGCGACCGCGCACGAGAAATTGGCAACAGCCTGCATCGCTTTTCGCCTTAGCGCTGCTCACAAGCGTTGGCGTGAACGTCCTCTTGAGCTGCAAAGAAGGCGCGGCGCTCAATTATTTTCTCGAAGCGTCCATGCTGGGCAGCATTGTGCTGACGCTCGCAGTCGTGCCGGCCAGCGAGGACTTGTCTCAGCCGAGAGTGCGCCGGGCCTGGCTGGCGATCGGGCTGGTGCTCGTGGCGCCGGCGCTGGCGTTGCTGGCGTTCGATCATGGTGGCTTTGGCATTCGCAATGCAAATTCGTCCGTGGTCCAGGCATCATTGATTGCCGGAGAACACACGACCGTGCTGGCCGACTCGGAATGGATTGACGCCGTCCTTCGGCAGGGCGCAATGCCCGCGGTAAATGACTCGTTCCTGCTCTCCATGGCCGATCGTCAAGGCAGTCCTGCCGTTCAGCAGCTTATCGATGAGATGCATCGCGGACAGATCGAATTCGTGCTGTTGGCAAATCCGACAGAATACTATCGCCAACGCGAAACCACTCGTTGGCCGAGCAGCGTGGTCGAGGCCATGCAGCGTGATTACGAGCCGGTCTCCAGCGACCAGCACGCGTATCTTTATCGGCACCGATCAGCGGTTGCCAATCGTGCCCGCGGCGACGGATCCGCATCGGCAGCGCGAGGTTCTGGCGGCCACGGAACCACGATCCGATAGGCACCGGCGCGGCGTCCGGGGCCAACGGCGCGCCATTATGCGGCAGCCGCTGCCAGCACGATGACCATTGCTCCGGCGGCGGTCGCCCAGCTCACCGTGTCGTGAACCGCATGCGTCACCGGATCTTCGGAAAGTGACCGCCGCTGGGCCAAAAACCAAATCCGGGTAATCCAGTACAGCAGCAACGGGCAAAGCAGCCATAGCAGCCACGCCCGCGGATAAAGCTGCCGGGTATGATCGCTGTTGACGTACAGCGCCAAGACGAGCACGGCCAGGTATCCGCTGTTGGGCCCCAGGCTTTCGATCAAACCCAAATCCGAAGGCAGATAGCTGCGCCGATTCAGATCCATCGTGCCAGAGTCGCAAGCACGGGCCAGTTCGACGTATCGCTTGGCGAACGCCAAGGACAGGAACAGAAACATCGAAAACACGAGCAGCCACTCGGAAACGACCACGCCGGTGGCCACACCGCCGGCAATTACCCGCAGCGTGTAGAACGCCGCCAGGAAAATCACGTCGACCACGATCTTGCGTTTCAGCCAGAACGAATACAGCAGAGTGAGGGCAAGGTACAGCACCATCAAACCGGTGAGCCCGGCCGGCAGTGCCGCGAGCGAAATGCCCAGGCCGGCCGCCAACAGCAAACCGGCGAGCCAGGGCCCCTCTCGCAGCGGCAGCGCACCGGCGGCAAAAGGCCGGCGGCGCTTGTGCGGATGCAGACGGTCGGCGGCCAGGTCGGCCAGGTCGTTGACCACGTAAATCGCCGACGCAATCGCCGAAAAAGCGATGAACGACAAACAGCATTTCCACAGTCTGCCGAAGTCGCCGACTTGATGGGCCAGCAACAAGGGTACGAACAGCAACAAGTTCTTCACCCATTGCTTGGGTCGCAACACCCGCAGCCGCGCGGCCATACTGCTGCCGCCCGGGACGGCTACAACGGCCGCCGGGTGGGTACCCGGAAGCGGCCGCAGATCGACCGGCAGTGCGGCAGTCAGTTTTCGCTCGGCCACCGCGCGACCTTGAAATATCAGCCAGCACACGAATTTGACGGCCAGCATGGGCCGGCTTCGAGCGGCCACCAGCAGCAGTTCGGCGCCAGCGTCGCTGGCGATCAGCGTGCCATCCAAGTCAACCAGCCCAACCGGCACAGCTGGCTTGTCCAGGGTCGTGGCGCCGGCCGGCGCGCCAGCGCCTCCCTGAGACGACGGAGCGGCCACGCGTGAGAAGGCGAGGGCTCGCCAGGCAACATGCTTGAAGTGCGGCGTGGCCCCGACTCCGGAATCGATATGTGGCCGGAGGGCCTCGGACCGGGCCTCCTCGTCCGCGTCGATCCTCTTGAAACGGCCTGCTTCATGTTCCGAGGCCATCCAGCCCTCCCTGAAATCCGAAAGCCACGAATTTGAACAAATCTGGCCCTCAGCCATGAGCTGAATCGAGCGCTTGCCCGTGGCCCCAAAGTCTTCAGCGTTCCGAGGGCTCGCGTGGCCCCCGCCGCACGCGGACGAAGGCATCGCTGGCAGATGCAGCCAAGCGGTCCCCGCGGCTTTCGTCCGACGCGGTAGTAATGTATCGGCCGGCGGCCGTGGCTCCCTACAACCGGCAAAGTTTTACTGCCTTGCGCGAGCGGCAATCTTTACCTAGGAGTCGACGTAAGCCATTTGCTGAAAATTAGTTGGGGCCGTTCAAGGAGTCTCGATAAGCCAGCCGATACGGTAGGTGTCCCTCACCGAGGAATACGTGCCCAAAAGACACGTGACGGGGCGCTGGGGAAACCGAATCGGCTTTTCGGGCCATGGAATGGCTCGACGGTCCCGGTGCCAAAAACTTAGTGAACTGTGGGTGATGACCCACGTGCGGAGAGCGGGTCGACAGAGAAGCGACGAAGCGCGCAGACCGTAAGCGGCCGACCGCCGCAGGAAGCGAATGTTCGTCGCCCTCATTTGTTCGGCCTCCTCTGTACGCCCTGCCCCCGGTTCCCTGAAAAGGAGACGTTGCTCAATGAAATGGAACATGCTTCTTGGAGCGCTCGTCGTAAGCGTCGGCCTCTGTAGCCAAAGCTTCGGCGCCACTCTCCTGAACCGGATGCTGGGCACGGGCGGCAGCAGCTGCTGCGGCTCCGAGCCCACCTGCTGCGAGCAAGCTTCGTGCTGCCAGCAGCCCACCTGCTGCGCTCAGCAGCAGACCTGCTGCCAGCAGCCCACGTGCTGCGAGCAGCCCTGCTGCGATAACGGCTGCAACAGCGGTTGCGGCCAGCGTCACGGCCTGCTGCACCACATGCGTGGCTTGTTCGCCAGCAACAACTGCTGCAACAGCGGTTGCGGCAGCGAACCGACCTGCTGCCAACAGCCCACGTGCTGCGCTCAGCCCACCTGCTGCGCTCAGCCGACTTGCTGCGAGCAGCCGAGCTGCTGCGATCCTTGCTGCAAGCCCCGCCGTCAGTGCTTTTTGCATAAACTGTTCCACCACCGCAAGTCTTGCTGCAGCAACAGCTGCTGCGAAACCACCAGCTGCTGCGGCGGCGGTTGCAACAGCTGCGGTGGCAGTGCGGCCCCGGCCGCTGCGGCCCCGGCCGGCAGCCCGGCCCCGGTTCCTCCGGCCCCGATGGCTGATCCTTCGGCCTCGATCCAGGGCAAGCGGAACCTGGTCAATGCCAGCCGTAGCCTGGTCCGTCAATAACTTCCTGCGGTCGACTGTTTGAGTCTGCGAAATCTGCCCGGTGCGAAAGCGCCGGGCAGATTTTTTTTGGTTAGTGAAAAGTGAACAGTGAAAAGTGGAGGGAACGGCAATGCATGCCTTCCGTTTTTCACTTTTCACTTTTCGCTTTTCACTTCCTTCACTTCCTTCGCTTCCTTCGCTTCGATGAGCCCCGCCACGAAGCCGATCAGGTCGCCCCGCTGCCGAGAGATGTCGGCCAGCCGCTCGAATAAGCCGCCCTGCGCGGCCAGTTCGACCAGCGACGGGGCAAAGCCGCTGGTGCGCGTGCCCGGCGGCAGCAGCTCGGCATACGCGTCCATGGCTTCGGCCGCGCGCCCGGTGCGGGCCAGCAGGCTGATATACACTTCGGCCGGCGCCGAGCCCGCCTCGGCTACCGGAAGTTCCAGCGCCCGGGCACGGAAGAACTCCAGCGCCTCGTCGACGCGCTCGCCCAGCAGTGCCGAAAACCACAGCGCCGAAGCCGGATACATATCGCCAAACGGCTCCTCGCCTGGAAACTGATAGCTGGGACTCAACCTCCGGCCGTACTCGGTCAGCTCCCAGGCCAGCCGTACGACGGCCGGATCATCGGCCAGGTGCGCAAACCGCACCACCGCGTTCAAGTGCGTCGTGTCGACGTGATAGTTGTCTTCGGCGAATAGCCACTCGCGATTGGCCACCAGTTCGGCCAGCGTGCCGGCCGGCGCCGCGCCCCCCTGTTGCCGCTGGATATCGGCGCGCACGTTGTCCTGCAGTTCCTGGTACAGATGCCTGACCAGCAGCGCCGCGATGGGTTGCCGCTGCGGCCGCGGACGGCCCGCGATCTCGGACTCGAACAGCGTGATCGCGTTGCAAGTTCCATAATGTTTGAGCACCAATCGAAAGCCCAGTTCGAGGTCGACCCCCTCGTGCAAGGCGATTTCGATCAGCTCTTCGTAATGGTCCTCGGCCGGCACGCGGGCCAGCGCCGCGGCCATCTGCGCGCGGTCGCCGACCGGCCGCAGATACATCCAGGCCTCGCGAATCCGCTGCTGATCGAGCAGCACCTGCCCCACCTCGCGGCAGGCGGCCAGATAGGCGTCTTCCATCTGCACGCGCAGCGGTTCGCTCAGCTCGTCCAGCGAACGCGCATTGACCACCGGCAGTCCGGCCCGCCGCCGGGCCTGCATCAACCGCACGTCGAACAATTCATGACTGCGGCCTTCGCTGCGCAGCCGCACGGCCAGCCCTTCTAGGGCCTGCTCCAGGCCCTCGCCTTGGCAGGCCGCGTGTACTTCATCAAAAACCTGATCGCTGGTCGTGGACATGGGTATCGGATCGTCGGTGGGGGAATGCGTGTTGGAAGAACGTCATCGTAACACCCACCGCCCGGCCGTTCCATCGGCTGAGCATTGCGCACCCCGGCTCCGGCTGCGCGGAAAGCGATTGACCAAGCAAGCATTGCCGTGGCCCGCACCGCGGACCGGCGACACTCTTGACCACTTGGACATTTTGCATCATAAATAGATCATGCTAAGGGTGCAGTACACGGCGGACGCTAGGCGGCAATTCGACGCCTTGCCACCGGCGGTGCGGCCCCGCGTGCTGAAAATCGCCGAGCGGCTCGAGCGGTGGCCGCAGGTGAGCGGGGCCAAGCCGCTGCGAGGAAAGTTCGCCGGCAGCTACCGCATTCGCACAGGCGACTACCGAGTGCAGTTTCGCCCAGCAGGCGACGAAATCATCATCCAGAGAATCGGGCACCGCGACGGATTTTACGAAGAATGAGCATGCCCGACGTCCAGCACTTGATGATCGACGGCAAACGCTTTGTGATCTTGCCCGAACTCGAATACGAAGCCATTTGCCGCGAGGCGGGCCGTGCGCCGGCCGCCGGCGGGCCGGACGATTGGCCCGAATTGCCCAAGCCCGACGAGCGGGGACACGTGCCGGCCGTCGAGTATTCGCGCGTTTCAATCGCCCGCGATTTGATCTCGCAACGTCGAGCAGTCGGCCTGACACAGCAAGAACTCGCTGACGCCGCTGGCGTGCGGCAGGAAACCATTTCGCGGATCGAGTCGGGCAAGCATTCGGTGACGGTCAAGACCTACGACAAGATTTTCGCGGCGCTGGATTCGGCCCGCAAGCGGCGCCATCGCAAGGTCAGATGACGCATGCGGGTGCTCAAGGCCAGCCACCGGCACTGGCTCGAGCAACGCCCGCGAGTCCGCCAAATATGTAGTCGCCACGAGCCGTTACCGATCCAAGTCCACAGGACACCCGCAGTAATGACTTCCGCTTCAAGCCTGGCTGGCCTACGCGTCGTGGCGCTGGAGAGCCGGCGCGCCGCCGAAATGGAGCGGCTCATCGAGCGCCTGGGGGGCACTCCCGCCGTCAGCCCCTCGATGCGCGAGGTGGCCGCCGCCGAGAATCCGGCGGCCGTCGATTTCGCCAATCGTCTGATGAGCGGCCAGGTCGACGTCGTGGTCCTGATGACCGGCGTCGGCACTCGGCACCTGGTAAGCCAGGTCCAACGGCACGTCGATCGCCAGCGATTCCTCACCGCCCTGGCCGATACGATCACCATCGCCCGTGGGCCCAAGCCGGTGGCGGCCCTCAAAGAGCTGGACATTCAGCCCAGCTTCCGCGTGCCGGAACCCAATACCTGGCGCGAACTGCTCAAGACGATCGACGCCGAAGTGCCCGTGGCCAATCACGTGGTCGCGGTGCAGGAATACGGCAAGCCCAACGCCAGCCTCGTCGCCGGTTTGGAAGCCCGCGGCGCCACTGTCCTGCCGATCAAGATTTACAGCTACGACTTTCCCGAGGATCTCGCCCCGCTCGAGGCCAACATCCGCGCGCTGGCCGAAGGCCAAGTGGACGTCGTGCTGTTCACTTCGGCCCACCAGGTTGTGAACTTGTTCCGCCTGGCCCAGCGCCTGGGGCTCAGCGGACAGCTCCATCGCGGGCTGTCGCGGGCCGTGGTCGCATCCATCGGGCCAACCACCAGCGAAATGCTGGGCGAATGCGACGTGGCCGTCGATCTGGAACCGGAACATGCAAAGATGGGCCAATTGGTGGTCGCCGCCGCCGAGCAGGCCGGCCGGCTGCTCGAGGCCAAACGAAACGCCCGATCGCCCGCCCAAGCGGCTGCCGCTCCCGCCGCGACCCGGGCCAGCGACGATTGCATTTTTCTCAAGGCCTGCCGCCGCGAGCCGACCGATCGCGTGCCAATCTGGCTGATGCGCCAGGCCGGCCGCTACATGCCCGAGTATCGGGCCGTGCGAGCGAAGCAATCGTTTCTCGAGCTCTGCAAGAATCCGCAGTTATGCGCCGAGGTGATGCTCACGGCCGTCGAGCGGCTGGGCGTGGATGCGGCAATTATTTTTTCCGATCTGCTGCCGATGCTCGAGCCGATGGGCCTCGAGCTGGAATTCGCCGCCGGCGAAGGACCCGTGATCCACAATCCCGTCCGCGAAGCGGCGCATGTGGACCGGGTGCGCGAGCTGGAAGAAATGGGAGCGCTCAGCTTTGTCACGGACACCGTGCGTTTGACCCGGGCCGGGCTGCCGCCCGAGATTCCGGTGATCGGCTTCGCCGGCGCTCCGTTCACGCTGGCCAGCTACGTGATCGAAGGCGGCGCCAGCCGGCATTATGCCCACACCAAGGCGCTCATGTATGGCGATGAAGGGGCCTGGGGCGAGCTGATGGGCCGACTGGCGCGCAGCGTGTCGCGTTATCTGTCCGCACAGATCGAAGCCGGAGCGCAGGCCGTGCAAATCTTCGACAGTTGGGTCGGCTGCCTGGGGCCCGACGATTATCGCCGCTACGTGCTGCCGTATGTCAGTGAGACGATTGCCGGAATCACCCGGGGCGTGCCGGTCATTCATTTCGGCACCGGCAATCCGGTCCTGCTGCCGCTGATGGCTGAAGCCGGCGGCAGCGTGATCGGCGTCGATTGGCGCGTGCGGCTGGACCAGGCCTGGCAGACGATCGGCTACGACCGCGCGGTCCAGGGCAATCTCGATCCAACCGTGCTGCTCACGACGCCGGCCGAAATTCGCAGCCGCGCCGCCGACGTGCTCAGCCAAGCCGCCGGCCGGCCGGGACACATCTTCAACCTCGGCCACGGCGTGCTGCCCAGCACTCCGGTAGATAACGTGATCGCCCTGATCGACGCCGTACACGAGTTGGGATCGGGCCGCACGCCCGACGCCCCATGAACGCGGCCGCCGGCCCAGCGCGGCGCGTGGCCGTCGTCGGCGGTGGCATTGCCGGCCTGGCCGCCGCGCATCGCTTGAGCGAACTGGAGCCGCGGCCCGAGGTGGCGGTCTTCGAGGCCGCGCCGCAGCCGGGCGGCGTGCTGCAAACCTCGCGCGCTGGCGGCTACCTGCTCGAAGCCAGCGCCGACTGCTTTATTACCAACGTGCCCTGGGCCGTCGAACTATGCCGCCGCACGGGGCTGGCCGACGACCTGCTGCCGACGGACGAAACCCGCCGCCGTGCCCTGGTGCTGCATCGCGGCAAGCTCTGCCCCGTGCCCGAGGGCTTCATGCTCATGGCTCCCGGGCCGATGCTCGGCATTCTCGTTTCGCCGCTGCTCAGCCTGCGAGGCAAACTGCGGCTGCTGGCCGAACGCTGGATACCGGCCGGCGGCGGTGGCGACGAGAGCGTGGCGGCTTTTGCCCGCCGGCGGCTGGGACGCGAAGCATTCGAGCGGCTCGTGCAGCCGCTGGTCGGCGGCATCTACACGGGCGACGCCGAACGCTTGAGCCTGGCCGCCACGCTGCCGCGATTTCTGGAAATGGAGCGCCGGCACGGCAGCCTCAGCCGGGCCGTGCTCCGCGAGCGCGGCAAGACCCACGAGCCCGCCGCCAGTGGAGCCCGCTACGGGCTGTTTGCCGCACCGCGCGACGGCATGGGCACGCTCGCCCTAGCCTTGGCCGCCCGCTTGCCGGCCGGCTGGCTGCGGTTATCCACGCCGGTTCACGGCCTAAACCGTAGGTCACGCACCCCGTGCGTGACAACAACCCAGCCGGATTGCCAATGGGAAATCGAAACCGCCAGCGGCGTTGAGCCGGCCTTCGACGGTCTGATCCTGGCGACGCCCGGCCATGTATCGGCCCGGCTGCTAGCCGATGCCGCTCCGCAGTTGAGCCAAACGGTCGGCAAGATTCCCTTTGCCGGCAGCATCGTGGCCACGGTCGGCTACGCCCGCGAGCAAATCGAGCATCCGCTCGATGCGTTCGGCTTCGTCGTGCCCGACATCGAGCAGCGGGACATTCTGGCCGTCAGCTTCAGCAGCCAAAAGTTTCCCGGCCGCGCCCCGCCGGGCCACGTGCTCTTGCGGGTCTTCTTAGGCGGCGCCCGACGCCCCGAGCAATTGGATCTGGACGACCAACAGATCCACGCAATCGTCTGCCGCGAGCTAGGCAGCCTGCTCGGTGCCCGCGGCGAGCCTCAGCTATTCCGCGTCACGCGCTGGCCGCGCGCCATGCCCCAGTATCACCTCGGCCATCTCGAGCTCGTGGCCGAGATCAAGCAGCAGGCCGCCGCCTTGGGCACGCTCGAACTGGCCGGCTGTGCGCTGGAAGGCGTCGGCGTGCCCCACTGCATCCACAGCGGCCAGCAAGCCGCCGAGCGGCTCACGGCCCGTCGCCGAACGAATTGACTAGGATTTCTGCGGTCAATCTGTTTTCCAACACGATTGCGACGTCAAGCATCTCCGACACAAAGAGGTCCAATCGGTTCCATTTCGTGCACAACAGATAGTCCGTGTGTAGTACATGGGCCGTTACGGCATCACCAATGGATCGACCGCCCTCCTTGAACTCGCCGTCGCGAACGAGCTCCACAGTGTAGCCGCGACTTTGCATGACGCTCGTCGCCTGCTGAATGCTGGAGCCAGGCGGGATCGCGCTACGCAACGACTGCTTTTCGGCGGTTTTGTCAGTCCACTGACGTGGCTTTCCGCCAATGACGCAACCACACATCAGGCAGCAAACGATGCATAAGACCGCC
>DATCFX010000420.1:0-2644 GCA_036509275.1 Pirellulales bacterium
AAAAAAAAACACGAGCCCGCCGCAAGCGATGGTCGATGTCGACTAGCTTGCGGCGGGCTCGTATGGATACCTGCATTTTTTCAGGCCCTGCCGATACCCGCGGCAGTGAGAACGTGCGCGATGATAGTGCAGGCGGCGGCCCATTTCAATCCGCGCTTTGGGCCACGCGATAGCTGCCGGCGCGCGGCGATGCGGCGCGCAGCGATCGGCCGCGCATCAATAGCGGAGGATCTTTCGCAGCAGCCAGGCGCCCATGCAGCAGAGGATCACGTTGCCCAGCCAGACGGAACAAGGCGGCAGCTTGCCGGCTTTGGCCTGGTCCACGCCCAGCGCCAGCAGCGGATAATAGATCACGAGGATGGGAAAGAAGCAGGCGAAGAAGCTGGTGAGAAAATCGGCGTTGCGCCGCCAGATGGCCATCGGCGCGCCGATCAGGACAAAGCACAAGCAACTGAAGCCGTTGGACCAGCGGCGTTGCGGTTCGGTGAGCAGCCGTGCTAAATGATTTTCCTGGAATTTGACGTGTTGATATTCGGTGCGCGCCACGGCGCCGTTGACCGCGGCGAAATCGCCGGTCAGCAGTTCGAAACTCGCCCTGGCGGCCCGATGCTCGGCATAGTCGCGGAGCTTGATGCGCTGCGCGCGGATGTGCTCCGGAATCACTGACATACTCAGCCAGGCCGGTAGAATCGTGTCCTCGCCGGCCGCGGTGGCTGCGTCCAGCGGCACTTCGCGCTCGAGCACGTCCTGGAACCGCAGCCGCCCCTGGCCCGTGATGTCCAGCGTGCCGTTGCGGCACAGGATCGTGAGCACCATCAGCTTGGTGTCTGCGCGCAATTCGGCTTCCTCGGCCGTGAGCGTCACGGCCGGCTCGTCTCCGTTGGCCTGGAAGCTGATGGTCGGCTGGATCAACTTGCGCTCGTCGACGCGTTTGACGATGATCGAGAATTTCGGGGCGCTGAAGGTCCGCTGCGCCCGCAGCATGCTGTAGGCAATCTCCTCGACCGACTCCACCACGATACGCCGCACGTTGGAGCGGCCCCACGACACGGCCAGGTCGTTGAGATAGACGGTCACCAGGCTGAGCAGTACGGCCAGCACCAGCACCGGCCAGAGAATCGTCGTGGGGCTGATGCCCAACGACTTGAGCGCCACGATCTCGTTGGACCCCGACATGCGGCCGTACACGCTGCAGACGGCAAACAAAATCGTGCCCGGCACAGTGTAGCGCAGGGCGTCGGGCAGGATGTAGGGAATGATCTGCAGCACCTGCCGCGGCTCGAGCCCCTGGTCGCGAGCCTCTTTGACCACGCCCACGAGGATCATCATCAGGGTCAGCGCCGTGAGCGCAACGGCAAACACCTTGAGGACTTCGGCCAAAACGTAGCTGGTCAGGATGCGCATGGGGCGGTAGTTTCGTCACGGCGCCGATCCCGGTCAAGGCCAGCGGCTTGCCAGCAAGCGGTGGCTGCCGCCGATTGACCTGTTTTCGGCGGTGCGCTTGTGCCATACTTCCGCCCCGAAAAAGCAAGCTGGCATGGATCGGCCGCCAGCGTACGCGGGGCTGCTGGGACGGCGCAATGAAAATCTTTTTCTCCGTCGGCGAACCCAGCGGCGATTTGCACGCCGCGAACCTGATCCGGGCCCTGCGGCAGCGGCGCCCCGATCTCGAGTTTGTCGGCTATGGCGGGCCCGGCATGGCGGCAGCCGGTTGCCAACTGCACGCCGATCTCACGGCGCTGGCGGTGATGTGGTTTGCGCGCGTGCTGATAAACCTGCACAAATTTCTCGATCTCTTGAGCCGTGCCGACCGCTATTTTCGGCATCACCGCCCCGACGCCGTCGTGCTGGTGGACTATCCCGGCTTCAACTGGTGGATCGCGCGGCGCGCCAAGGCCCACGGCATCCCGGTGTTTTATTACGCGCCGCCGCAGATCTGGGCCTGGGGGTCGTGGCGGGTCAAAAAAATGCGGCGGTTCGTCGACCACGTGCTGTGCAGCCTGCCCTTCGAGGAAGACTGGTTCCGCGCGCACGGCTGCCGGGCCACGTTTGTCGGCCATCCTTTTTTCGACGAAACGCACGGCCGCAAACTGGACCAGCGGTTTCTGGCGGGGCAGCGCGCGAAGGCCGGACGCGTGGTGACGCTGCTGCCGGGCTCGCGGACGCAGGAGGTCGAGCACAATCTGCACTGGATGCTCAAGGCAGCGGCCCTGGTACATGCCCAACGGCCGGACGTGCGGTTTGCGATCGCCAGTTTCAAACCGCACCAGGCCGAGTTCGCGCGGCGGCTGGCAACGCAATCAGGCTTGCCGGCCGAAGTGTTTCTGCGCCGGACCCCGGAGCTGATCGAACTGGCTGAGTGCTGCCTGGCGGTGTCCGGTTCGGTGTCGCTAGAGTTGCTCGGTGCGGCGAAGCCTACGGTCGTGCTGTACTGGATCAGCCGCGTGGCCTATTTCGTCCAAGGATTTTTTCGTCGCACTTCGTACATCACGCTGGTGAATCTGCTGGCGGCCAACGAGCTTTTTCCAGCGAAGGTCCGGGCTTTCGATCCCGACGCGCCGGGGGCCGAAGACGTGCTGTTTCCCGAGTATCTGACCTGCGAAGACCGCTCGGCGGCCATGGCGGGGCACCTGTTGCGCTGGCT
>DATCFX010000421.1:0-2286 GCA_036509275.1 Pirellulales bacterium
TAACTCCAGGCGCTCTGAGCCCAGGCGTCCGTCGCGGCGGTAGCCAACGCCGCGGCGCTTTGGGCCGCCCATGTGACGCCGATCCAGGCCCAGGCCGCCGTCAGCGTCGAGCCGCTCACCCAGCGCCGCGCGCGCAGCCAAAACCCAAGCCCCAGCGTGCTCAGCAGGATCACGGTCGCAAGACGGGCGGGCTCGGTCATCAAACTTTCGGCAAGCGCTAAAGTCACGACAATCGACAAGGTCCAATGCGTCTGGACGCGGCAATCTGTTTCGGACGGGCCAGCAAAACCGCCTGCGAAGCGGTCGCAGGCGCAGGTTGTTCGAGCTTTGCCTGGGATGTGGTTGGCGCGAGCCCGTCGAGCGCTGCTGGTTTCCCCGGCTTAATATGGCCGACAACTTGAATTAGACAAAGCGGGGATAGGAGAGTCGCCGCCAAATTCGCCCGCCTTGGCCGCAGTCCGACCTTGCACGGGGCGGCCGCGAACACCCGCACAACACGGCTCTCGCATCGCCCCCGCCCGCGGGGCCACGAAAGGAATCACGACGATGGCACGAAGTCTGGGGCGAATCTTGTGGCTCGCGTTCTGGCTACTGTCGGCGGCTGGCCAGGTCCAAGCCGGCGACGGCTTCAAGCAATGGATGGGCTGCGGCTACGGTCCCGGGTACAACGCGCCGGTGCCACCCGGCGGCGCCGGCTGCGGCCTGCTCAACAACTGGGGACGGGGCTGCTGCGAGGTTCCGTCCAGTTGGCGATTGCACGTCTGGGACGGCTACCAGGGCGATCCTGCGTCCTATCAGCGGTCGCTGGTGGGCGCTCAGCCCGACGTGAATCATTTGCACCAGCATCGCGGCGCCGGTATCGGCCCCGGCATCGGCGGTGGCAATGCGGTCTCGTGCCCCTACTGCCAGGGCGGCGGGGCATCCACATACCCGCTCGCGCTGCCCGCGGCCACCACGGTTCCGCCGCCGGTGGATTTCCAGCCGGACGCGCAATCCGGTCGCGCCAACTCCTCGATCCGTTCCGAGCGCTAAGGATCGGCCCAGCGGCCTGTTTGGATTCAACCCTTCGGCCGCCACTGCCGATAAAAACATCTGTGGCTTTATCGGGAGGACGGGACTCCGGATCCCGTTTCAGGATAGAGGTCATGGTAATTCGACGGATCGAATTACCATGACCTTTTTTATTGCGCGAATGCCCGCCGGCAATCTGAAAACGCGCGCGTCCTGATGTAAACCCCCCTCGGTCATTCCCCATCAATGGATTTGTCCGTTGTGCTTGGTCCGTCGCAACTGGCGACTGACCACTGACAACGGACAAATGACCACTGACCGGACGGGCCTCCTCGGCATCCGCCCGATACCAGGCGGCACCCCGCGCACAAAATTGGCCGGATTTTTCTTGGGGCCGGCCGCGCCACACCGTTACCATAGCCCGCGTGTCCTGGGATTCACTCACACTGCTTTGGGAAGGAGAACGACATGGGCTATCAGATGTCGCGGTCGATGCTGGCGTACCTGCTGCTTGCGTTGGCCCTGGTTTGGACGCAACCGACAACTCTCTGTAGCGCGGCCGACGACGCCCCGGCGGCCAAGGCAAAAAGCAAGCCCAAGGGCCGCCTGCCGAACTACTATTCCAAGGTGGTCGACGGTCAGCAGCGTGAAAAGATCCAGCAAATCCAACAAACCTATGCGCCGCAGATCGCGCAGTTGCAGGCGCAGCTCAAGGACCTGAACGCCAAGCGCGACGCCGAGATCAGCGCGCTTCTCACTCCCGAGCAGCGCACGCGGCTCGCCGCCTTGATGGCCGAAGCCAAACAAGCGGCCGCCAAGAAAAAGGGCGCCGCCGCCAAGCCCGGTGCGCCCGAGTCCAAGCCAGCCGCCAACAACACGACCACCAACGACGCGCCGCCTGCCAAATAGCCGCCGGCTGCCAATCTCCACGCACCTTTGCCGCGTTTGCCCGGGACTGCGGTCCCAGTGCAAACGCGGCTTTTTCTGTTTTGCTAGAATCTTCGCTTTGGACAACGACTTCCGGTGGCCAGGCACATGGCATATCACGGCATCAACGGTTTTTTGGGGTTCCGCGCTTCGATCATGCTCGACGTGGTCTTCCTGGCAATGTTTGCGATTGTGCCGCTGCTGGCCTGGAGCATCTTCGAAGTCAAGATCCGCCGCCGTTACGCGCTGCACAAACGGGTGCAATTGACGCTGGCCGGCATCCTGCTGGTCGCCGTGTTTCTCTTCGAGCTGGACATGCGCTTCGTCAGCGGCTGGCGCGATCGGGCC
>DATCFX010000422.1:0-3153 GCA_036509275.1 Pirellulales bacterium
GTCGATGGCCGCGGCCAGCACGGCGCCGCCGTGGACGCGATACCAGGCCGGATAGTCGGTCCCGCCACCGAAAAAAGAAACCCGAAACGGCGTTCGGCAGATAATCATATTGGACTTCTTGTCGGCTTCCGTGCATGGATCCGGCGGATCGCTGACACTCGCATGGCCTTCCTGGCCTGATCGCGATAAGCCTCGCGGCTCGTCGGCGGGGTAGCGTTATACCCGGAGAAAATGTTGTGGCTCAACGGCAACTTTGCCGGCATTTCGATAAAAATGTCTCCCCCAGACGGAGCCAGGGGTGTTTCGCCGGCTTTCGTGTGCGAACTTTGGCCGCGGAATTGCCGCACAAACGAGCTTGACAGCTAAGCCCTGGGCACGCGATTCTGCCAGCCGCTCAAGCGCGGAGCCGCCAGATTTCGGCCAAGATTTCAACCCAGATTTCAACATTGTTGTCATGAAAGGATGCAGGATGACTTCGTCGTCGGCCAGGCTCGAGGAGGTGACGGTAGCGATATTGGCTGGCGGCAAAGGCACGCGACTGCAAAGCGTCGTCAGCGATCGGCCCAAGCCGCTGGCGGAGGTTGCGGATCGGCCTTTTCTGGCATATCAACTCGAACAACTGGCCGCCGCCGGAATTCGCCGCGTGGTGCTGTGTACCGGCTACTTGAGCGAACAGGTGACAAAGACGTTCGGCTCCAGCTACGCCGGAATGCGTTTGGAATATTCGCCGGAACCTGCCGCTTTGGGCACGGCCGGCGCCGTGCGGCACGCGCTTTCGCGGCTGACGTCGGATCCGGTGATGGTGATGAACGGCGACTCCTATTGCGATGCCGACCTGGCGGCCTTCTGGCAGTTTCATTGCGCCCGGCAAGCCGAAGCCAGCGTGCTGCTGACGCACGTGGACGAGGCAGACCGCTACGGCCAGGTGCTGCTGGACTCCGAGCAGCGCGTCGCCGCGTTTCGCGAAAAAGCGCCTTCGCAGGGTGCCGGTTGGATCAACGCGGGTATCTATCTTGTCGCCCGGCGCCTGCTGGATTCGATTCCCGCCGGCCGGGCCGTCTCGCTCGAGCGCGAAGTCTTTCCGAACTGGGTTGGCGGCCGGTTTTACGGCCATCGCTGCCACGCCCGGTTTATCGACATTGGCACGCCGGAGTCGTACGCGCTGGCCGCCTCGTTTCTGGCGGCCCGGCGCGGGGCCTAAATTCATCTTGAGAATGGCCCGCGGCGGGCGGTCCCATGCTCATGCTTCGTGGGCATGCGGATGCCGGAAAAGGCTCCAGCGTAGCGCACATGCCCACGCGGCGCGTGGGCATGGCACCCGCGCTTGCCACTCGCGGCGCAGCCTCAGCCGACGTTGCTGTAGCGGCCGTTCTTCAAAATAGTAAAGCCCTTGATCAGCTCCTGCACGCCGTCGTCCAGCGAATGGGCCGGCTTGAATCCGGTGCGCTCGATCTTTTCGTTGGAGACGATGTAGTCCCGCTTGTCGGGATCTTCGCCCACCGGTGCTTCCAGGTAGACGAACTGCGGCAGATGCTGCTGGATTTGCTGGCACAGTTCGAGCTTCGAGAGGTTCGCATCGCTCAAGCCGACATTGTACGGCTGCCCTTGCATCTTTTCGAAATGCGCGAGCGCGTGCAAAAAGGCCCGGGCCACGTCGCGAACATGAACAAAGTTTCGCTTGGCGTGGCCTTCAAACACGACCACCGTGCGGTCGTTGATGGCCCGATAGACGAAATCATTCACCAGCAGATCGATGCGCATGCGCGGCGACATGCCGAACACGGTCGCCAGGCGGAAGGTCAGCGAATTGCCGGCGGCCAGCACGGCCTGCTCGGCCTCGACCTTGGTCGTGCCGTACAGCGAGATGGGCCGTAGCGGCGAGTCCTCGGTGCAGAACTTGCCTTTTTCGCCAATTCCATAGCCGCTGTTGGTGGTGGGATACATCACGCGTTGGTTGGGCGAACGCAGCTCGAGCAGCAGGCGAATGGCATCGCGATTGGTGGCGATGGCCGCCGTCTGGTCGGCCTTGCAGGCCGGGGCCCCCACGATCGCCGCCAAGGGAATGATGACGTCCGCCTTGCGCAATCCGGCCGCCACGGCCGAGCGGTCGCGGCAATCGCCCCGAATCACCGAAAAGCCGGCATGTACGCAGCACTCGGTCAGGCTGTTGGGGTTGTGCATGAAATTATCGAGCACCGTGACGTGATAACCCTTTTCCAGCAAAGCGGGCACAAGAATCGAACCCAGATATCCGGCGCCGCCTGTTACGAGCACTGTGGTGGGCATCGTCTACGCTTCCTCGGTTGTGGGCTGATGATCGGTCGAAAAAAAGGACGCCTGCGGTTGCCGTGCCTGGTTTGCGCCGCGGCGGAACCGGCATGTTTCGAGCGGGGCGGATACTACGAGATTTGAAATTTTCATGCAAGGTTGGGGCGCCAGGACCCGCTCGTCGAGCGAGCAATCCGCACTCTCGTTAGGATCGACCGAAAAATAACTTCTCCGCGACCCCTCTCCCCTTGCGGGAGAGGGCCGGGTGAGGGGCCGGGAAAAACGGAAGTTATTTTTCGGTCGATCCTTACTCGAGCACAACCAGTCGGTCGCGAGCCAAACCGAGTGCCTGCAAACGCTCGACGTGCTCGGCCGTACCCACGAAACTGGCGACCACCACCGGCCCGCCCCAATCCCGGACTTGAGCCAGCGTCCACACCGGGGCCAGCTTGCCGGCTCGTGGCGGCCGTCCGCTCCAAGGGCAAACCGCGAGCAGCTTCAATCCCAACGCGGGCAGCATGCAGGCCAGCAGTCGGGCGGCATCGCCGTCGCCATAGACGACCAATTCGGTCTGGCCCGTGGCTTTGAGATAACTGAGCGTCACCCAGCAGCGCCGCGTCAGGTGCAGATCATAGGCCCACATCCGCCGCAGAAATCCGGCCAGGCCCTTGAGTTTTCGCAGGAGTTTGCCGCCGGCTGGCTGGCCCGGGACCGCCACGCCGAGCCTGGTCGAGCCGTATTTGGCGACGAGTTGATGCCAGAGCATGGCGACGAGCGCCGGCAGCACGCGCAGCCTGGCCGGCCGGCCGAACCGCCGGCCGAACAGCGGCTGCGGCTGGGCGCGGGGCACGTCGAGTTCGTCCGCCGGCGAAGCGACGGTTTCCA
>DATCFX010000423.1:0-12416 GCA_036509275.1 Pirellulales bacterium
CGTCGCGGCCTTGCGGCACGCTAATGGTCAGCCCTTGCTGCAGCGTACGGGTTTTGAGAATCTGGTCGATCTGTTCGGCCGACAGTCCGTGCAGCAACAGCCCCTGCCGTTGCGCCCGCTGGACGGCCATCAGCTTTTCGCGTTCGTAGCGGCGATCGAGAATCGTCTTGATGGCGATTGCCCCCTTCTCGGCCAGCGGCTCGAGCCGGGCGATTTCGCGATTGACGATATCCAGCTCTTCGGCCGTGCGCAGAAACTCCGTCTGGCCTTGCACCAGCTCCTCGTGCGTGAGTCGCAGGTCGAACAACGGTTCGCCGGGCACGACGGCTTGCCCCTCGAGCGGATAAATCTTCCGGACAATGCCGCTCAAGGCCGCCGTAACGGCCACTTCCGAGCGGCCCGGCCGTTCGACGATCACGGCCGGCACGGTAATCGTCCGCTCAAACGCCCGCGGCGCAATCTTCATCAACTGCATGCCGATATTGCGCTGGGCTTGCGGACTGAGCTTGATCGCCGTCTCGTCGCGATGGCCAGGATGTTCGTGATGTTCCGCGTCGTGATGCTCCGCGTCCTGATGGTCATGCTCGTCCGCGTCAACGGCCGAATGTCCCTCTCGGTTGCCGGGCGCGGCCGAGTGTGCGAACCATTCGAGCGGATTCGCGGATCGAACGTAGACGGTCACCAACGCCAGAGCCGCAACGGCTGCGGTCAAGCCGATCGCAACGCGTCTGTTCGAGCTGGGCGGGGATTGTACATGCGGTGGCATGATACGGTCTCTCGATCGCAAAATGGAATTCACGGCCTGGCAGCCATCGCACGCACCACCGTCGCCGTCTCACTCCGCCGAGACACGGGAGCACCATCGAGGTTGCTCCAGTGGCGATGCCGTCATCCCGCGCCGGCGGGCTGGCAACGATGGACAATCCGCGGGCGGAATGGCACGCAGGTCCGAATCAGATCCGCAGGACCTGGTAGACAAGATGCAGCCGCTCGGGCGGCGCGGCGGCCACCCGCGCACACTGCCCGGCCGACGCGCTGTCGACAGCCGGCAGTTCCAGGCTCACGAGCGACCAGACCCCAAGCGAGGGCGCATCCACCTGGGGCCCGACGCTGGCCGTCTTGGGCGAAGCGACAAACGAGCACCGCTCGCCCGTGCAGGCATCGGTCGGATGGTGGCCCGGCCGGCTGCCCGAGGAGTGCTGGCAATGCCCATCGTCATCGTCGCCGTCCGCATGGCCGCAAGCTGCGGTAGCGGCCGTCTGGCAAGCCGAGCTGCACGCATGCGCATGATGCCAGCAGCAGCCCAGCAGCATGTGCAGCGACAAGAGCACCGCGACCAAATGCGACAGAATGCGATTCACGAGGCTACCGCTGGGGCCCAGGAGCAATGTCTTCATCATCAGGGCGATTCCGATAGCGGTCAAGCGGCATTCTGCTGAGCCCGATTCATCCGCTTCTATCGGCTCGAACGCCGCACAGCGTTGAGCGCAAAACGCAATCGCAGCCTGCCGCGGCAAATGCGGGGGCCAGGTGGTTCGGCGAACCGCCCGGTTCGGGCAGGGTGCTAGTGCCAATGTCAGTCGGAGGCTTTCGGCTTGCATTGGGTGCCATGCCCGCGGCCGCCGTGGGCATGACACCCAATTCATGGCGCGAAACTCTCCTGACGGAAGCGGCACGAGGATCGCGAGCCGTGTATCCCGGAAAAATCGCTTTACACCGCGGCCGGCCGAGAGGATGCTCGTTCATAGTGGTTTTTGAAACATCGTGCAGACAGCCTTGCGAGCAGACTCATGACCGGCAGCTTGGGCTTGATCCCTTTGGGCTTGATCCGTCGCGCGATTGTAATCTGCGTCCTGGCAGGCGGATGGCTGGCAGTTCCGGCGCTGGCCGCTGAGCCGGCCGGGCGGCCGAACTTTCTGTTCGTCTTTACCGACGATCAACGCTGGGACGCGATGGGCGTGGTGCAGCGCGAGCAGGGCGATCGCGCGCGGTTTCCCTGGCTGGCCACGCCGAACATGGATCGCCTGGCGCAGGGCGGCACGCGGTTCCGCAATGCGTTCGTCACCATGTCGCTGTGCGCCCCCAGCCGCGCGACATTTCTCACCGGCCGCTACAGCCACCTCAACGGCGTGGCCAACAACCACTCGCCTTTTCCCACGGACAACGTCACCTACGCTAGCCTGCTGCGTGCCGCCGGCTACACGACCGGCTACGTCGGCAAGTGGCACATGGATACACAGGTCGAGCGGCCCGGCTTCGATTTCGCCGCCAGCTTTGTCGGCCAGGGACGCTACTTCGATTGCCCGATCGTCGTCAACGGACAGGAGAAGCCCAGCACCGGCTGGGTCGACGACGTGTCGACCGACTACGCGTTGGGCTTCCTCAAGGAAAACCGCTCGCGGCCGTTTGCCCTGGTGGTCGGCTTCAAAACAACTCACGGACCGTTTGATCCGCCGGAGCGTGCCAAAGAGCGTTTCGCCGGCGACGAGGCTCGGCCGGTGCCCAATCTCGATGTGCCGGCCATCTACCAGGCCGGCGTCAAGCTCGCGCCGAAGAAGGCAGCCAGGCCAGCCGCCAGCAAGGCGGCCGCCGCAAAACGCGGCACCAATCTCGGCTACTTCCGCTGCATTTCGGCCGCCGACGACAACCTGGGCCGACTACTCGACGGCCTCGACGAGCTCGGCCTCGCCAAGAACACGGTCGTGATCTTCACCAGCGACAACGGCTATTACCTCGGCGAGCATCGGCTGGGCGACAAGCGCACGGCCTACGACGAGTCGCTGCGGATTCCCATGCTGATTCGCTGGCCCGGGCATGTACCGGCAGGGCAGGCGCAAGACGCGATGGTGCTCAACCTCGACGTTGCGCCCACGCTGCTCGATCTGGCCGGCCTGACTCCGCCAGCGGCGATGCAAGGCCGCAGTTGGCGGCCGCTGCTGACCGGCCAGAATACGGACTGGCGGCACGCGTTCTTCTACGAATACTTTCGCGAAGGGCGGTTCGGCGCGCCGACCGTGTTTGCCGTGCGGACCGATACGGCGAAGCTCATCAAGTATCCCGGCCATCCCGAGTGGACCGAAATGTTCGACCTGGGCGCCGACCCTTACGAGACGAAGAACCTGTTCAACGACCCGTCGGCGGCCGCCATGCGCACCGAGTTGGAAGCCGATTACACGCGGCAGCAGCAGGCGGTTGGGTTTGTCGTGCCGGCCTACGCAGACGAATTGGCCAAACCCAAAGAGCTTGCCAAATCGCTCGACGCCTGGGTGCTCGAATACCGCTTCGACCAGGATCAAGGCTACAAAGTCGTCGATGCTTCGGGCCACGGCAACAATGGCCGCGCGCTGGATGCTCCGCTGGAGGCCGGCAGCAGCGGCGCCAAGGGTCGCCGCTTTTCGGGCCATTCGGTGATCGACGTGCGCAAGAGCCCGAGCCTGGACCCGGCCGTGCGCGACTGGACGCTCGAGGTGACCTTTGCGGCCGACTCGCCGGACGGCATTCTCTTGGCCCATGGCGGCCAGAGTTTTGGCTATTGCCTGGTCCTGCGGGAGGGCCGGCCCGTGCTCGTGGTCAACGGCAGCGGCGAGTCGACGCGGATCGCCGCAAAAGACAAGGTCGGCACCGCGCGCACCACCGTGCGCGCGGGTATCTCGTCGGAGCAAGCCTGGTTGGCGGTCGACGGCAAGCGCGTGGCCGCAGCCCCGCTCAAGTCTCCCCTATCCCAGCAGCCCAACGACAGTCTGCAAATTGGCGACGACCTGCGCAGCCGCGTGATCCGCGCCGACAAGCCCCCCGGCTTCACCGGCTTGATCCAGTCGGTGCGCCTCTACAGCGGCGTGGCTCCGTAGACGTAAGGATCAGGGCGTATCGATGAATGATCCACAAGCCAGCGAGCATCTTAAGCCCGGTGACGTTCCGGTGTTTAGTTGTATCGTCTACGTCTCCAGAACCGAGGGGGGCGTGCGGGCGCGCGCGGCGAACCTGCCGGAACTCGAGTGTACGGCGGCCAGCGAGCGCGAAGCGCTGGCAAAAGTCGTCGCGGCCTTCAAGCAGCGCGTGGGCGAACTGCTGCGCAGCGGGGCGGCGATCCCCTGGGTCGAGCCGCCGGCCGCGGCCGAAGCCGGCGAGCAGCGACGGTTGCTGGCGGTTCACCTGTAATCCCGCCCCTCGGGATTTCCGGTAGTGTCTTATCCTAGTGTTGCTGGCTGCAAGACAGTATCTAGCAGCTCGTCAAAGATCCACACGTGCCCAGCGATGCCCGCCATCGTAGCGGCCGTGGGCCGCTTCTGGCCTTGTACAGACGTTTAATCGTCCGTCAATAGGCTTGTAAAAAGCTTTTTGTCTGTACAATCAGGTTATGGAAAAACAACGGGGGCGACCCCCTAAAGCTGACGACGAACGCAGGGAAATACGCTTCCAAATTCGGCTATCGGCCGAAGAACTGGAATCGCTGGACCGGGCCGCGGGCGGCAAAACATCGACCTGGGCTCGGGAAGTCCTGTTAAAGGCCGCGAAGCGTCGCTAGCCTGAGTGGACGTGCGGCGAGTTGCACGCCGAATCTGCGCGCTTATAAAACAGGGATTGCACTATGCCACGCCCAGAGATTGACAATGCGGACGCTACTGAATGCCTGCGCACGGTCATGCGCGTGCTAATTGATGAGTCCGATCGCGGCTGCGTTCTTGCTGGCGCGGCGTGGCTAGATGAACTGCTTGGCAACCTTTTGATGGCAAAGTTCAACCTGGAATCAGATGGAGCAGAAAAGTCTATTAACTTCCTCCTTGTGAATCTCCCGGAACCGCCGCTTCAAAACAGCGGACGAAAACGTCACCTTTGCCGAGCGCTGGGGCTCATCAGCGACGAGATGCTGGAAAGGCTTGGAAATCTTTTCAGGATACGGAGCCGCTATTTCGCTCACTTCAGCGGTCCGCGATCGCTCGCCGACACGGACATACAGAAAGACGTACACGCTTTCGTGAAGACTTATGATCTCGGGTGGATACCGCTCGTATTTGCGGACATGTCCGAAGCTCCGATGTCATTCGAGCGACAGCATTTTATTGCGACTGTAGCGCTCTTGTGGATGGAAATCGGCCTCGCGATCAAGAGCGTTCAGAAATCGCAATCTACTCAGACAGAAGACACTCATGATCGGCCATCTCAGTAGCCGCAACAAAGAGAGCGATTCGTGATTCCAAGCCAAGTTCACCCCACTTCCTTCGCAAGGTGCTTTCCCAGATGTAATTGCGCCAGTCATAGCGACTTTTGGAGTCCTCAAAGCGAGGGTCTGACAGAATACTGACCACCCCACCCGGGTCTAGGTTCGCATTCCTGGCTGCGATCGCCAGTGGTTTTTCTTCAATCTCAGTCATCCAGCACCCCCTTCCAGGCCAGCAACATTCCGTTCAGACACCCCCGGGATTTCCTAGCCAGTAGAGATTGCCGGCGAGTCGAAGTAGGATGTCGCTGGTAAGTATCCTGCATTTTCTGCATAAAGGAACGAGCATGTATCGTGTCATTCGGCAGTTGAGCGTGGCGATGGTTCTGTTGGCACTCGCGACGACGGCGCGTGCCGTCGATCGTTTTTACGTCGATCCCGTGCATTCATCCGTTTCGTTCATGATCTCGCACGCGGGGATCAGCTATATCCACGGGCGGTTCAACGACTTTTCGGGCAAGTTCGTGATCGATAAGGACGATCCGAACAAGTCGTCGTTCACGTTCGCCATCCAGGTAGCCAGCGTGGACACCAACAACGCGAAGCGCGACGAGCACTTGCAAGCCCACGATTATTTCGACGCGAAGCAGTTTCCGACCATTTCCTTTCAGAGCACTTCGGTCAAGTCGGTCGACGGCGGTTACGAGGTCGCCGGCGACTTTTCGCTGCACGGCGTCACGAAGCCGATCACGCTGAACCTCCAGGGCAGCGCCAAGACCGTCGAATTTCCCAAGGGGACCAAGCGCGTCGGGTTCGTGACCTCGCCCGTTATCAAGCGGAGCGAGTTTGGCATGACGGCCGGCCTGCCATCGGTCGGCGACGACGTCCACATCACGATCGGCGTCGAAGCCGCGCAGGAAAAATAGCACGCGAGAGGCCGGTTCGTACATCGAGTCGCAGACGCTGAGGTGCCGGGTGCCATGCCCACGCGACGTGGGCATGGGCGCCCGGCATTTGCAGCCCGGCCGGCAAGGCCGATCGTCGACAGGATCGCATGCCAAGCAATCGAGAAAAGCTGGAAGGCGCCGTCCTCCATCTGCGGCGGGACAAAGTTCTGCGGCGCGTAATTGACGCGGTCGGCCCGTTTCGGCTGCGGCTGGAGCGCGATCGGTTCCGGATGCTGGCCCGGTCGATTATTTCGCAGCAGATCTCGACGGCGGCCGCGCGTTCGATCCGTGCCAGGCTCGAAGCCCTGACGGCACCGGCCGGGATCACGCCGGCCAGGATCGTCGAATTGGACGAATCGCAACTGCGTTCCGTGGGCCTGTCGGCCCGCAAGGCTGCGTTCATTCGCGATCTGGCGGCGAAGGTGCATGCCGAGGAAATCGCCCTGCGGCACTTGGGCCGGATGAAGGACGAGGCGGTGATTGCCGATCTCGTGCAGATCCGGGGCATTGGCCGCTGGACGGCCCAGATGTTTCTGATCTTTTCGCTCGGCCGCCTGGACGTGTTTCCGGAAGACGATCTCGGCGTGCGGGCTGCGATTCGCAATCTCTATGCCTTGGCCGAGCTGCCCGACAAGCAGACGGCCCGCGACATCGCCGCTCGCTGGCGACCGTACGCCAGTGTCGCGAGCTGGTACTGCTGGCGGAGCCTGGAGCTGAAAAAGTCGCTCCCGCCCGACGGAATCCGGTATCCCGTTTAGCGTCTCAGGGCTGATGCGGCTCGGTGGAGCCGGCGCAGCTGGGCTCCCCCAGGTTGGCGACAATCTGCACGGGGCAATCGTCGGGCAGGCCGTAGCCGCCGATCCTTTCGCCCCTGGCCAATGACTTCCGCCCCTGGCGGGGCTGGTCTCCACTGCCACCCACTTTCGAGACGCCCACACGACTGCGGGCATGGCCGGCCAGAGCGACATCAATGACGAGCAACGGCGGCGTCCGCCTATTTTGGGCTCTTGGTTCCGTCGCCTGCGGGGCGAAGACCGCGCGACCGTGCAATTTCAAGGCTCTTCTGGATCCTCGCCCAGTCAGCGGGGTAGGCGTCTTTGGTGTAAACGGTCAGCGCCGCCTCGTACGCCGCGATCGCCCTCTTCACGTTCTCGGCTTTGCTTCCCGTGGGAAGAGCTTTCCAGGCGTCGCCGAGGTTGTTCTGCGTCATCGCCCAGCCAGCGGGATCGGCGTTTTTGGTGCGAACCGTCAGCGCCGCCTCGAACGCGTCGATCGCCTTCTTCACGTTCTCGGCTTTGTCCCCCGTGGGAAGGTCGGCCCATGCGGTGCCGAGGTTGTTCTGCGTCATCGCCCATGCAGCCGGGTACGCGTCTTTGGTGCAAACGGTCAGCGTCGCCTCGAACGCCGCGATCGCCCTCTTCACGTTCTCGGCTTTGCTTCCCGTGGGAAGATTCCTCCATGCAAGGCCGAGGTTGTTCTGTGCCGTCGCCCAGCCAGCGGGATCGGCATCTTTAGTGTGAACGGTCAGCGCCGCCTCGTACGCCGCGATCGCCTGCTTCACGTTCCCGGCTTTGTCCCCGGTGGGAAGATCGGACCATGCATTGCCGAGGCTGTTCTGCGTCGTCGCCCAGCCGGCGGGGTAGGCGTCTTTGGTGTAAATGGTTAGTACGGCCTCGAACGCGTCGATCGCCTGCTTCACGTTCTCGGCTTTGTCCCCCGTGGGAAGGTCGGCCCATGCAAGGCCGAGGTTGTTCAGCGTCATCGCCCAGCCGCCGGGGTAGACATCTTTGGTGTAAACGGTCAGCGCCGCCTCAAACGCGGCGATCGCCCTCTCCACGTTCCCGGTTTTGTCCCCCGTGGGAAGGTCGGCCCAGGCGGTGCCGAGGTTGTTCTGCGTCATCGCCCATGCAGCCGGGTAGGCGTCTTTGGTGTAAACGGTCAGCGCCGCATCGTAGGCCTCGATCACCTTCTTCACGTTCTCAGCTTTGTTTCCCACGGGACAATCGGCCCGTGCGGTGCCGAGGTTGCTCTGCGCCGCCGCCCAGTCAGCCGGGTAGGCGTCCTTGGTGTAAACGGTCAGCGCCGCCTCATACGCGGCGATCGCGTTCTTCACGTTCTCGATTTTGTGACCCGTGGGAAGGTCGGCCCAGGCAATGCCGAGGTTGTTCTGCGCCATCGCCCAGTTGGTTGAGCCCGGCGGCACGAGCTTCAATGTCCGTTCGATGATGGCAATCGCCCGCTGTCGGTGCGCGGCAATGTTGCCCAGGCGCGCGAAGCTGAGGGCAATGGCGAGGTTGGTGCGGGCTTCAAAATCATTGGGCTTGAGCGCAAAGGCCTGCTCGTACGGCCCGAGGGCCTTGTCCAGCTCGCCTGCCTGATACCAGTTGTAGCCTTCCAGCGTGAGCAGCCAGAAGGCTTCATCGACGGGATTGCCGGGCTGGCGTTTGAGCCGCTGGATCAGTCGGTCGGCTGCTTCGTGCTGTTTGAGCGCGATCATGCCCAGTGCCTGCTGCTCCTCGTTGCCGCGCTCCAGCAACAATCGGGCCTGGGCGAGAGTCTCCGGCGGGACCGGCTTGGGCTGAGGCTGACCGGCCACCAACTGCTTGGGGTCGAGGGCCGCCGCCACCTCCGCAACCGCCTTGCGCAGCTCGGCCAGCTCCGCCGCTTGCTTGTGCAGCCTGCCGGCCGCCTGCGTGGCGCCGGAGCGGGCCTCATGGAAGAGCGCAAACGTGAGTGCCGCGACGGCGGCGATGCCGACGACGCTCGTGGCGGATATGAAAATGACAGGCTTGTTGGCCATCGGATTTTGCCCCCCGTGGGCACTGGACCGCGCGAATTGGACCCGGTGACTGGGACCCGCGAGTGCGAAACGCAGACGTGATGGTAGTGATGCGGGCGGGTGGCAGCAAGAAATTCGACGGGTTGCGTCCCGGCGGCGATGTGCAGGCCCCACGAACCGCAGTGCGTGGGCTTGCGGGCTGGCCGCGTTTGGCGATGCGGGGGGCCCGTTTGACCGCTACGTCTCAGGGCTGATGCGGCTCGGTGGAGACGGAACTGCTGGCTTCGCCCAGGTTGGCGACAATCTGCACGGGGCAATCGTCGGGCAGGCCGTAGCCGCCAATCGTCGCCACCAGGTCGCCGGCGGCCACGCCTTTGACGATCTGAACCCACTGCGGCGTCTGGGCTCCTAATTCCACTTTCACTTCGTGGGCTTTGCCGTCGCGGATCACGGTCACGACGGCCGTGCCGTTGTGATCGGCCACGGCCACGACGGGCAGGGCCAAGGCACCGGGGATCTCGGGCAGCCAAAGCCGCGCACGGCAGCCCATGCCAGGGCGCAGCTTGGCAACTTCGTTTTGGATGCTGGCGAACACCACCACGTTGCCGGTCAGCGGATCCGCATCGCCGCTGAAGCGCGCCAGGCGGCCGCGAAACGGGTGCCCCTCGTCGGAGGCCACCAGGGCATCGACCGGCGCGCCCAAACGAAGCTTGGCGAACTCCGCGCTGGGGATGCGGAGCTGGATGAAGACCTCCGACAGGTCCATGATGGTGGCCAGCGGCGCCGCGCGATCGATGTACTGTCCCTGGCGAGCCAGATGCTGCACCACCACGCCGTCGATGGGGCTGGTGACGGTACACCACTCTAGCGCCAGGTCGGCGTGTTCCAAGTCGGCCTTTGCCGCAGCCAGCACCGCCCGGGCTTCGTCGATCATTTCGCGGCGCGTGCCCGCTACAAGCAGTTTCAGGTGCGCATCGGCCGAAGCCAGGGCGGCCTCGGCCTGTTGAAACGTCTTCAGCTTGGTCTCGAGTTGCAGTTTTGAGATTTCGTTGCGGGCCTGCAATTCCTGGAGCGCGGCGGCCTCTCCGCGAAGCGACTCCATCGCGGCTCGAGCCTTGTCTCGATCCTGGCTCGCCCCTTCGACCTCTTCCGGCAAATAGCCCCGCTGCATGCGAGCCAGCACCGCCTGCTTCTCCGCGACCAGGGCTTTGGCCCGGTCGACGTCGGCGGCGGCCGAGCGGGAATCGAGCATCACCAGCTTGTCGCCCTGGTGGACCTGTTGTCCCTCGACGACCTTGATTTGCTGCACCCATCCGCCCAACTGCGACGAGACGACCGCGGTCTTTTCGGGAATGGCGATGATCGTGCCGATCAAGTCCAACGCCGGCCGCAACGTCATCGGCTGGACCTCGATCGCCTCGACCGGCACCGGCCTGGTCAAGGCCGCCGCTTCGTCCGGCTCTGGCGGCGTGGCCGAGGAACATCCGGCCAGCCCCAGCGGAATGACCAGCAGCAGCATGGCGGCCGGGCAATCGAGGTGGATCAAGCGCTTCACATGGCTCATGAGCATCATTTCATTCACCGGCCGTCGTCACCGGCTCGACGGCGGCAGGCTTTTCAAGCCGCAGCGTGCGAACCATCAGGTAGTAGAACACGGGCGTGGCCACGAGCGATAGCACGAGCGACATGAACAGCGAGCCGATCACGGCCACGGCCATGGGCCGCAGCATGTCGGCACCGGCGCCGACGCCATAAGCCAGCGGCAGCAGGCCCAGAAACGTGGTCAAGGACGTCATCAGCACGGGCCGCAAGCGCCGGCGGCCCGACTGCACCATGGCTTCGACCAAGGGCATGCCGCCGCGGCGCAAATGTTCGACGTAATCGAACATCAGGATGCCGTTCTTGTGGACCACTCCCATGGCGATGATCGCCCCGAGAAACGAGACGATGTTCAGCGTGATCCCGGTGAGCCACAACGCGGCCACGACGCCGAACAGGGCCAGCAACGCGCCCAGCCAGATCGCCAGCGGTTCCAGCAGCGTTTTGAATTCCAGCACCAGGACGACATACACCAGGATGAACGAAAAGGCCAAGACCAACGCGAGGTTGCGAAACGATTCCTGTTGCTGTTGATAAAGCCCGCCATACTCAATCGTCGCGCCGGGCGGCAGCTTGAGCGTCTGGACCAGTTTGGCCTTGATCGCGTCCATCCCGTGGCCCAGGTCGATCCCGGCAAACCGGGCAGACACGGCCGTGAGCTGGCGCAGATCTTCGCGGTGCATCTCCAGGAGGCCCGCCTCGTGTTCGATGTGGGCCACGTCCTGCACGGTCAGCTCGGCGCCGGCGAGCGAACGGATCGGCAGTGTCGAGAGCCGCTGTTGGCTGGCATGGGCCTCCGGCGCCGCCATGACGCGCACGTTGTACGTGCGGTCGCCTTGCAGCACGTACGACGAGACGGTCCCGAGCATCGTCGTCTGGATTGCGGTGCCCAGGTTCCTGGGGGTCAGCCCGGCGCGGGCGGCGCCGGCGATGTCGGTGCGCATCCGCAAGGCCGGGCCGGCCACGACCAGCCCGTTCTCCACGTCGACGACGCCCGGGATCGTCTCGATTGCCTGGGCAATTTGTTCGGCCTTCTCTTTCAGCAGTTCGGTATCGGTCGAGAAGATCTTAATCTCGACCGGATGGGGCGACCAGGTGAGATCGCCGATCAAGTCGCCGAGCACGCCGGGAAACTCGAAGTTCAGCGCCGGCTCGGCGGCATTGACCTGCTCGCGCAGGCCTTCGATCACGGCTTCCGTGCTGCGATCGCGGCGTTTGTTGAGCTTAACCAGGAAGTCGCCCGTGTTGGGCTCAGCGATGGCCAGGGCCAGTCGGGCGCCGGTGCGCCGCGAGAAACCTTCGATCTCGGGCGTAGCGCGCAGGATCCGCTCGACGTGCATCAGCATCCGGTTCGTCTCCGACAGGCTCGTGCCGGGGCGCGAATAGTAGTCGATGACAAACGCGCCCTCGTCCTGCGCCGGTAGAAAATCGGATTCGAGCTGGCCGTAGAGCCAGACTCCCGCCGCCGCAACGCACGCCATCCCAATCGCGGACATGGCGGGCAACCGCAGCGCGCCGCGCATCACCCAGGCGTAGAGCGCGATGATCCGGCGCAAGATGGGACCGCCTTGCTCCATCTCGTCGTGCCTGGGACCGGTGCTCCGCCGAATGAACAGGGCGGCAGTCACCGGGGTCCAGGTGACCGCCAGCAGCAGCGAAATCAGCAGCGCCACGACCATCGTGACGGCCAGCGCGCGGAAGAACACGCCGGCCACGCCTTCGAGAAACGCCAAGGGAATGAAGACCACGACCGGCGTCAGCGTGCTGGCGACCAGCGCCGGCCCGACCTCGCGCAGCGCCCAGCCGACGGCCGCCGACGGCGCATGCCCCGCTTCGACCTTGGCGTAAATGGCCTCGACCACCACGATCGCATCATCAATGACCAGCCCCACGACGGCGGCGATTCCGCCCAGCGTCATGAGGTTGAAGCTCA
>DATCFX010000424.1:0-3673 GCA_036509275.1 Pirellulales bacterium
CCAGCGCCGCCAGTAGTTGGCCTTGGAGCGATTTGTCCCCCTGCCGAGCGAGGCCCACCGCGCCGGTAATCAGCGTCTCGGGATTCTTTTCGGCCAGCACGCGCGACTGCCAGAGTTCCACCGGCTGGTGTTCGAGTGCAACCCGGGCCGCGTAGCGAATGAAGCGGTCGGGATGGCCCATGTGCGGATAGGCGAACTCAACCGCCTCGGCCGGTTTGGCGGCCCGATGTTGATAGGCCTCGAGCCGATGGCGCAGCGCGCGCTCGTCGGCGAACGTCTTGTTTTCCGGGGTCTGATTCTCCGGAGCCTGCTTGCCAAGTTCGGCCGACGCCGTCGATTCGCTACCGGTGTACGTGACGCGAAACAGTTCCGACTGCGTGCCGCGTCCGCCGACGGTGAAATACAACGCCCCGTCGCGGCCGACCAGCACGTCGGTCACCGGCAGCGGCGCCCGCGCCACGAATTCTTCCTTGGTAGCCGTGTAAGTCGCTCCGGCCGGCTGCAAATGCAGGGCGTAGATCGTGCCGAAGGTCCAATCGAGGATGTAGAGAGCCTTTTGATATTTGGCCGGAAACTTCGCTCCGTAGCCGAACGTCACTCCGACCGGCGAGCCGGGGCCGATCTCGATCATCGGCGGCAGACTGTCGACGTAGTACGGCGGCCATTTGCCCGTCCCGCTGCGCCAGCCGAAATCGCTGCCGCTGACGGCGTGCAGCACGCGCGTCGGCCGATACCAGCTCGAGCCCAAGTCCCATTCCATGTCGGCATCGTAGGCGAACAGCTCGCCCGCGGCGTTGAATGCCATGTCGAATGCGTTGCGGTAGCCGACGCTGATCAGCTCCCAGGTCTTGCCCTCCGGATCGGTCTTGGCGATCCAGCCGCCGGGGGCCATCCGCCCGCGGGCATGACCGTTGGCGTCCCACTGGCGCGGCAGCAGCAGGTCTTCGCCCCAATTGGTCGGAACGCGGCTGGCGTCGAGCTTGGCCGGCAGATCGGTGTGATTGCCGCAGATGACATAGATGCTCTTGCCGTCGGGTGACAAGCGCAGCGCATGCGGCCCGTGCTCGCCGCCGCCCTTGAAGTCCGCGAGCTTGACGACTTCGTTGTACTGGTCGTCGCCGTTGGTATCGCGAGCGCGATACAGCCCGCTGCCGGGTCCGCCATTGATCGACAGGTACAAGCTGTCGAAGGCGTAGAGCATGCCGTGGGCCGGGCCGGTCTTGATCGCCAGGTGCTCGACCTTGGTCGGCTCGTGGCTGCCGATCGGCGGCGGCGTGATGCGGCACAGGCCCTTGTCACGTTCGTCGCTGGCGATGATCCGGCCGCGATTGTCCAGCGTGATGTTGACCCACGAGCCGAGCACGTCCTTGGGCACCGTGAACAGGTGCTCGACCTGAAAACCGGGCAGCACGTGGAATTCGCCCGCCGTGCGGTCGCCGGCCACGCCCGCTTTGGCCAGCACGTCGCCCCACGGTTTGTCGCCCAGCCGAGCGACCTGGCGGACCGGCTTGAACTTTCTCGCCGCCGGCCAGTCGGCCGCTTGCCAGGCAGAATCGGTAACCACAAACCGCCGCGAGCCATCGGGCATTTCCAGCATGAGCTTGGCACAGAAGGCGGCGATGCCGCCGGCGTTCTGCACTTCGGCCGTGAGCGTATTCTTGCCGGCCACGACGTACTTTTGCAGATCCTCTTCCAGCGGATCCTGCCAATCGTCGGTGCGGCCAATCTCGTGGCCGTTGACCAGCAGCGTGGCACGGTTGTCGCAACTGGCTTTGATCCACGCCGCTTTTGAACCGCCGGCAAACTCGACGCGGAGCGTGTAAGGCGAGTTGTAGTCGGCTCCCCAAATCCACTCCGGCACCGGACAGCCTTGCCAGGCCTCGGCAGCCGGAGGCTCGACCGCAACCGCCGCCGCTGCCTGCGGTGCCACCGATGCTACGACCGGCCGCTCTTCGTATACTTTGCCCGCCTCGCTGCTCATGGCAGCATCGCCGGCCCAACTTATGAGGGCCGCGCACAGCAGCCACCGCATCGAACATTTCATCAGCAAAAAGCTCCGGAGAAAAGAGTCGTACCGGGGGGCCAGGCGCGCATGCCCACGGCGGCCGTGGGCATGGCACCCGAACTCTGCGTTTCCGCCGCTCAGCCTTCGTACTCGCGCTTGGTGATCAACCCGGGCGCGGGAACGGGGTACTTGCCGTCGGGGCGAGCCTGGACGGGCGCGGGCGAGTCCATGGTCAGCTTGTCGACCATCGGGGCGAATTCGTGATCGCTTTGCAGAATCTGGTCGTAGGTGATCGCCTGGCCGGTGTGGCAGGCCATGCGGCCCATCGAGGTGACCAGGCTGGCCTTGGCCCCGCGCTCGCACTCGTTGTAAGGCTGGTCGCTACGAATGGCCGACACCAGGTCGTTCCATTCGACCTGGTATGGGTTGTTCTTCTCGGGTCCAAAACGCCAGACCAACTTGTCGGCATCCATGTTCTGGCCCTTGTAGATGCGGGCCTTCGACGGCCAATGGCTGGCCGTCGAAATGACACCCAGACCCTTGGTGCCGTGGGCGTAGCTGGCAAACTCGTTTTTGCAGCCGGGAATGTTGCGGCCTTCCAGGCGCAGCTCCGAGCCGTCGGCGAACGTGTATTCGACCGAGTAGTGATCGAAGTTCTGGTCGATGTACTCGCCGCGATAGTGCCGGCCGCCGCTCCCCTGGGCCTTGATCGGCCAGGCGTCTTTCATCCAGCAGCACTCGTCGATGTTGTGGACCAGGAAATCGCTGTAGCAGCCGCCGCTGGCCCACAGGAAGCCGTGAAAGTTTTTGATCTGGTACATCAACTCGTTCGCGTCATTGGGCGGCGGCGAAACAAAGGCCGAGCCGATGGGCCCCTGCATGCGGTACGCCCGCAGCAACAGGATGTCGCCGATCTCGCCGTCCTTGATCCGCTTGAACAACTCCTGCCGGGCTTCGCAGTGACGGCACATCAGGCCGACGGCCACTTTCAGGTTCTTGGCCTTCGACTCGTCGGCCAGCTTGAGCATTTTGCGGGTGCTCGGGCCATCGACCGTCGTCGGCTTTTCCATGAAGACATTGATGCCCTTGGCGATGGCATGGCCGAAGTGGACCCAGCGGAAAGCCGGCGGGGTGGCGAAGATCACGACGTCGCTGGGCCGCAGGCATTCCATCGCCTTTTGATAGGCGTCGAAGCCGATGAATTGCCGCTCCTTGGGCACGTCCATCTGCTTTTCGAACTGCTTGGTCAGGTTCTTGTGGCTTCTCTCGAGCTTGTCCGGAAACACGTCGGCCATGGCCACGAGCTTGATCGGACCCCGGTCCTTGACGCTCAGGGCATTGGCGGCGGCGCCGGTGCCGCGGCCGCCGCAACCGACCAGCGCGACTTTGAGCGTGTTGTCTTCGCCGGCATGCACGTGCGGCACGGTCATGCCCAGCAAGGAGCCGGCCGCGGCGATGCGGCCGGTGCTTTTCACAAACTCGCGGCGGGTCGTGCCCGCGGTGGGGGTCGTCATAGCATGCGGCTCCTGAAGAACGGATGGCTAGGGAAGAAAAATCGCAGCGGCCCGGCGCACGGCCGTGCGGTTAACGAGCAGGGAACATTCGACGCAAGCGAGGCGGACACCGCAGGGCAAGCTGGGGCGGATCGTATTCCGGTTTGCCAACTCG
>DATCFX010000425.1:0-2941 GCA_036509275.1 Pirellulales bacterium
CGCCGAGCGCTCCAACCGTCGCAGCAGCAGCTCGCGCTCCAGGAGCGAACCCGTTTCGCCAGTGGCGCGATCGTCCAGCGCAGCCAGCAGCATTCCGCGTGCTTCGTCGGCCAGCGGATGATGGCCGAAATAGGCCAGAAACTCGCGCAATTGCTGGGGGACTTCGGCCTCCGCCTGCCTGAGCCGCTGGTCGACCACGCGGTCCATGACGGCCAAATCGGCCGGCAAGGCCGTCTCGCGCAGTGCGGCCAGCCGGGCCGCAACCCAGCGGTCGCGGCGGCAGTTGAGCGTACGATCGATTTCGTCCAGATCGGCGTTGGGACGCGCCAAATCCACGATCTGCATGTACGTCTCAAACGCCGGTACCAATTCGCCCAGCGTCTGCCGGCCCGTGGCCAACGCGCGCAAAAACCGGACGCGTTCGGCCGGCGTGTCCACGAGCCGCTCGACTTCGGCCACGCTGCCGCGATGAGTGGCAAATTCGCGGGCCAGCGCCTCGAGCAGCGCGTCGACCAGCAACTGCCGCGTGCGCGGCTGCGCCGACAGACCGAACGAGTGCCGCAACCGGCCGATCGCATCGTCCAGTTTGCCTTCGTCCAGCAGCAGTTCGCCCTGCATGGCCAGCGCGGCCGGATCCACTGGATCCTGCTTCAGCCGACGGGCCACTTCGCGTTTCAATTCAGCCACCTGGTAGAAACACTCGACCTGCGAAACGCCTTGCGAAATGACCGCGCCGCGGTAACAGAGCAGGTTGCCGGCCACGTCGCCGGAGCGGGAGCGAGCCCGCACAGCCAGGCGGCCGGTGTTCAGGTCCACGGAGACGACTTCCGCCGTCGACAGCGGCAGATAGTACTGGCCGTCGGCATAGAAACCACGGCCGCTGGGTTGCGCGCCGGCCGGCAGCGTGACATGGCCCGCCTTCCAGGCCAGTTCGCCGTCGGCCAGGTTGTAGGCGCGCAACGAACCGCGGCCCACGACCAGCACCTTGCCCTTGGCGACGACGCCCACGAAGATGCCGTCGTCACGCGGCTTGTTCCACAACAATTTGCCGTCGGCCAGGTCGAGGCAGTAGAGTTGGGCGTGATCGTCGCCCTCTTCGGGCGTGTCGCGCGGCGTGAGCAGCACCCGGCCGTCGGCCAGTGCCAGCGTGGCATCGAACCAATGATCATTGCCGCCCGATGACGAGATGGGATTGCCGATCGGAAAGCCGCGGAAGTGCATGCGGGTGCTGGGGACCGTCGTGGGATACTGGTAGCCCCAGACCAGCGACCGCGTGGTGAGATCCACGGCGACGATCGCTCCGGCAGCCGTGGGGCAGACGAGCACGCCATCGGCATACGAGGGAGACAAGCCCGCGACATGGCGCACGCCAGTGTCCATCACGCCTTGTTCGAGCACGGCCAATTGCTGCGTCCACAACACGCGGCCGTTTGCGGCGTCCAGGGCCAGCAGCCGGATTTCGCCCTTGATTTCGGCCAGCACGTACAGCCGGCCGGCCAAGGGGAGCGGCGCACCGAGGAAGAAAGCCCCCACCAGATCCGAGCGTTCGTCGGGCGGCAACTCCCAGACCAGCTTGCCTTGCGTGGCGATTTCGTAAGCGGCCAGGCGATTGACCGAGCGGCCGGAGGTGGTCTGCACCCGCATGCGGCCGTTGGCCGGGATGATGGTCATCATGCGATCGGAGCCCAGCCCCGTGCCCACGTCTTCCACGCCGAATACCAGCCGGCCGTCGCTGCTGAGCGTGCCGTACGTCGCATCGCCCAACAACCGCTGATCGAGCCAGGTGGCCAACAGCGAAGCATCGGCCGTGGCCCGATCGACGCTTTGCGTGTCGAGCACCGCCTTGACGGCTTCGTCGGTCGGCCCGCGCCAGATGCGTTTTCCCGTGCGGAAGTCGATCGCTACCAGGCCGGCCACCGAACGCGTGATGATCAGGTCGCCGACGGCCAGCGGCTGGCAGTCCGGCAGCGTGGCAGTGGACTGATCCACGTACGATTCCCGCACCTGCTCGGCCAGCTTCTCCAGCCGCGGGTCGTTGATGCACGAGACGGCCCAGCGCCGATTCAGCAGCGGGGTGCCTCCCAGGCTGGCCGCGTTGCGAGCGGGCGAACCGCGGCACATCAGCCAGCCGCTGGGCTCCAGTTGCCGATCGCCGGCGGCGGTGGCCGCCTGCGCCAGCCACGCCGACTCGTGCCGACCGGTGGCAAACAGCTTTTGATCCTGGCCGGCGATGGTCAACGTGGCGTCGGGATTGCGCTTGCGAAGTTGACTCAGAATCTCGCCGGCCTCGGACACCATGCCGGCCCGCAGGCAGCAGACCGCCAACTTGACCGACAGCAACGGCTCGAACCGGGCAGCGCCCGCCGGCGACTCGCGCAGCCGCCGAAAACACAGGGCCGCGGCCAGCGGCTGTCCATGCTCCATTTGATAGGTGCCCAGCAGTTCGGTGGCCTCGTAGCCGGCCCGGGTATGAAAAAAGCGGCGGGAAACGTCGGCCAGGCCCGGGGCATCGCCGGCCTGCGCGGCTTGTTCCAAGAGTTTGCGGGCTTGCGCGCCGAATTGCAGTTCGTAGGATTCGCGGCCGCGCGGCGGCAGATTGCCCAGGATTCGCTGCGCCTCGGTACGCAGGCTGCGGTAGGTCCGCTGGCCCTTGGCCCGCTGAAAAAAGAAATCTTCGGGGGCTTGCAGGATGCTGTCGAGAAACCGAACGGCTTCGTCGAAGCGCTGATCGCCGAGCAATTGTTCAGCCGTGGCCAAGCGCTGCAAGGATGCGCGGTCGGCCGGAAAAAACACGTTCTCCTCGGCATCGGTGCCGGTGACCCGATCGCCGGGAAACTGGGCTAGCGCCGGGGCCAGCAGGCCCAGCCAAAGGGGCGCCACTGCCAGGAACCAGAAGCGTGATGCGCGGGCCGGGCTCCCTCCGAGACTCATCCTGCTTCCT
>DATCFX010000426.1:0-1213 GCA_036509275.1 Pirellulales bacterium
GGTTTGGGCGAGCATTGGCAAGACGCGCGGGCGCAGTTGGACTGGAGTCGCAAGCAATTGCGAACGGTCAACGCCACGGCCTTGCGGCTGAGTCTGCCGGCCGGCGGATCGGACCGGCGAAAACTGCAAGTCGACGAACAATGGATCGAGTTGCCGCCAGCGCGCGAGGCGATCTTGGTGCGCAAGCAGCAGCACTGGCAGTTGACGGACCGTTATCCGGCGGACAATGCGCTGCACAAAGTACACGGCCTGCAAGGCCCGATCGACGATGCCTTTTTGCGGCCGTTTCTGGTGGTTGTGCCCAGCGGCCGGGCGGCCAATGCCAAGGTCCAGCGGTGGGTCAAATTCGAACTGGACCATTTTCTCGATCGCTGGCGGCGGCTGTTTCGCGGTGAACCGCGCAGCAAAGTGGACACGGCCGTCGAGGACGCCGATCTGCGGCGGTACAACTTGATCGTGTGGGGCGACCCCGCTTCGAACCGGCTGTTGGCGCGGCTGGCCGACAAGCTGCCGCTGAGTTGGTCGCAGGACGAGATCAAAATCGGGGGCGAGGCGTTTGCCGCAGCGCATCATGTGCCGGTGATGGTCTATCCGAATCCTTTCGCGCCCGACCGTTATGTCGTCATCAACAGCGGCATCACCTTTCGCGAAGGGCACGACACCAGCAATTCGTTGCAGACGCCAAAGCTGCCCGACTGGTCCATTATCGATCTCGACACGCCGCCCGACGGTTATCGCCCCGGCAAAATCGTGACGGCCGGATTCTTCGATGAGCAATGGCGTTACCGGCGCCCCCAGGAAGAAATGCGGAAGTAGGAAAACGGAATGATGAATGAAGAGCCGATGTCACGCCGACGGCGGCAGCGCGCAGGGATCGGCCGAAAAATAACTTCCGTTTTTCTCGGCCCCTCACCCTGCCCTCTCCCGCAAGGGGAGAGGTGTCGCGGAGAAGTTATTTTTCGGCCAATCCCTGCGCTGGTCATGGTGGAGAATCGCCGCGGATGTTGACGCTTGTGACAGGCGCCACCGGGTTGGTAGGCAATAACGTGGTCCGCGCGCTGGTCGCGCGGGGCCAGCAGGTGCGCGTGCTGACGCGCGAAACCAGCGATCCGCGGCCGCTGGCAGGGCTCGACATCGAGCGGTGCCACGGCGACGTTCGCGATCGCGAAGCGGTGCTCCGCGCCTGCCGCGGCGTCGAGCGCATCGTCCACGC
>DATCFX010000427.1:0-2633 GCA_036509275.1 Pirellulales bacterium
TTTCCACTACACGCCCGCGCGTCGAAAAAACGTCCACGACCTCCCGCCGCGTCGCCATCACAACACGACTTACGTCAAAACGGCGTCCGAAAAAATCGCTCGCCCACCGATTTTTTTCAAACCCTGGGGAAGTTGGGCTAGTGGCCCGCTCGATTGCGGCCGAGCGCCTGCTGGCCAGGCAAGCGGCCGAGCACCGCCGCCGCGCCGAGCACGGTTTGAACCGGGCCCGGCTGGGGCTGGCCGCTGGAAACGAGGCAGCGGCGCGCCGCGCGCTTGCCGAGCGCGTCGAACATGACCACGCGGCCGTCGTCTTGGAAGAGCAGTTGAGCCAGGCCACCGGGCACAACGAGCAACTGCGCGCCAGCCTGGGCCGATTGCAAGTGCGGCAGGCGCTCACTCGGCAGCGGCTGGCCGCCTGGTCGGCCAAGGCGCACGTTGCTTCGCTCGCCTGCGGCGGGCAGGCAGCGACCGCCGCCCTGGGCCATGCCTTGGCACAGTCCGCAACGCTGCTGGAAGATCTCGAACGAGCCGATTACGAAACGGACGCTCTGATTGAACTCGAAGCCGGCGGCCTGGCCGACGAGCCGTTGGGCGCCGGCGAAAGTGCGGCGATCGACGATGAACTCGAGCGGCTGCGCAGCGAAACGCACGTCGCCGCCAAGTCGTAGCGGCACGCGTTACTCGTAATGCAGTGCCGTCATCAGATCGAGCCGGGCAGCGCGCTCGGCGGGAGCCCAGGCCGCGGCCAGCGACATGAGATAGGCCAGCACAAAGCACATGACGTTCAAGCCAGGGTGTACGCGCACGGCCACCAGGTGGCCCCAAACGGGGCTCGTGTCCAGGTCCATGAGATAGCCGATGCCGGCCCCGATGATTGCGCCGGGCAGCAGGCCCATCAGACCCATCATGGCCGCTTCGCAGAGGATCGTCTTGCGGATTTGCCACCGCGTCATGGCCACCACGCGCAAAATCGCAAGTTCGCGCGTCTGCTCGATGACGTTCATCGTCAGCGTGTTGACGATGCCGAAGGCGGCGATCATAAAGGCCAGCACCAGCAAAACCCACAGCCCGCCGGTGATGCCGTTCTTGACGCTGTTGACGAGCGTGCGAAAACTCTCGGCCGACTGGAACAGCAGGCCGTGGTCGGTGCAGATTTTGCGCAGCGCCGCTTCCACTTCCGCCCCCCGGCCGGCCTTGGCAATGATCACGTAGGTGCTCACGCCGCTGATGCCGAGCTGTTTTTCGGCAGTCGCCTTGTTGACGAAAATCACCATGCCGCCGACGGTCACCTCGTTGGACACGCCGGCAATCCGAAAACGCTTGAGCCCCGCCTTGGTCTCCAGGGCGATCGTGTCGTTCACGGTCAGCCGGGCTCGCTGGGCCAGCGGCGTGCCGATGACTACCTGTCCGGCAAACAACTCGCGGAGCACCTGCTCCGGATCGCCGATCACCAGATCCACCGGCAGCTTGGCGTTGCTGGAAAAATCCTTGGAGATGATGATCACGGGGTAGCCGGCCGCCTTGGCCGGCGCCAGCCGCACCGTGCCGACCCTGGCGATGCCGGGAATCTTTTCGATCTCGCGGCCCGCCTCGGGAGGAATGTCGGCGGCCTCGCCCGTGGCCATGTCGGGCATCGTCGCGCGCACGTAGAAATCGTAGACGATCGTCTTTTGGATCCAACGTTGGAGATCATCGACGCTGTTGACGACCGTGTTGCCCAGGCCGATGCCGGCGGAGATGGCCAGAAACAGTACTCCGATGGTGAGCATCGTGCGGATCGGATGTTGCATCATGCGGCGGCGCGCCAGCCGACTTTCGGCCGGCGCAAACTGATACAGCGGCCAGGCCGCCAGCTTGGAATACGGCTGCAAGATGGCCGGCAGCAGCAACACCAGGCCGATCAGCACCACCGCGCCCGACGGAACCGCGCAACTGCCCGGGGCGCGGTTGGTGAGACTGGCCAACAGCAGGTTGCCGGCGAAGAACAAAATGGCCAGAGCCACCATTGCCAGCCGCTGCGGCAGGCGGCCCAGGTTGTCGCCGCCGCGGGCACCCAGGCCTTCGAGCGGCGAGACGCGGCCGGCCCGAATCGCCGGGATCAGCACCGAGAGCATCGATAGTCCGATCCCCAGCAGCGCGCCCAGCACCAGGGGCCAGGCCGTAATGTGCAGCGCCGGCAGCCGGGCCTGCAACAGACGCTCCAGTACCCGCGTAATCAAATACGCCCCGCCGACTCCGGCGGCCAATCCCAGGATGGTCCCGGCCAGGCCGAGGACAAAGCCTTCGCCCACGAGCAATTTCACTAACTGGCCGCGCGTGGCACCGACCACGCGCAGGATCGCTAGTTGCGGCCGCCGCTCGGTGACGCTCATCAGGAACGTGTTGAGAATGATGAACACGGCCAGCAGCTCGGAGAGCGCCGCCGCCATGTCCAATCCACGCTCGGTCTTGGCCAACGATTCGTCGGCGAATTCGGTGCGCACGGCGGGTTGCGCCGCCGTCACGCCCGGCGGCAGGTGGCGATTGATCTCGGCCAGCAGGGTGGCGGTGCCCACGCCCGGCCGTTTGACCACTTGGATGCTGTCGACGCGGCCGCGGCGGCGAAAAAACGACTGGGCCGTCGACAGCGGCAA
>DATCFX010000428.1:0-2672 GCA_036509275.1 Pirellulales bacterium
GGTTTCGGCCGGCGCCGGCGGAGCAGCGGCAATTTGGTTGTTGAATGTTACTGAAGGGGCGGCTGCCGCGTACGGCCCGGATTCCACGTAGCGCCCGAATTTTGCGTAGGGTCCGGATTTCACATAGGGATTATTGAGGACCAGCGGTTCGCGCTGGCGGTCGCCGGATTCTTTCGCCGCGCTGCCTTGCGGGACATAGTTATTGACGACCACGGCGCGGCGTGAGGTGGCACTGGCATCGGGAGTCGTAAAGCCGGGGGGATAGGCATACGGCGAAAAGCCATAAGGCCGCGGCGTCGGATGCTTGTAGTAAACCGGCGGAAAGAGCGCAAACTGCGGAAGGCGTTCGTAGACATACAGGCCATAGCCAGCCCCGTAAAGAAACGAGCCGCCGTACCCGCCCAGCATCTGAGCCTGGCATTGCCCGGCCCCTAGCGCCAGAATTGCGGCCACGGCTGCGGCCAAGATGCTGGATCGCATGGTTGTTTTCTCCCAACTAGGGTTCAATCCCCACGGACCGCAGTCCGTGGGCTTCGAGGTCGCCAACTCGGCTATCTTTAGCGTAATTGCCCCGCAGACCGTTACAATCGAAAAAAACGCTCCCTTGAACCGCCCGGGCTTGCATGACGCCTGCTGAACTGACTGCCGCGCTGCGTCACGAGGCCCAACGGCTGGGCTTCGGGCTGTCTGGCGCCTGCCCGGCAGTGCCGCCGCCGGGGAGCGTCGATCGCCTACAAGCGTGGCTGACGGCCGGGTATGGCGGCCAGATGCACTCTTTGGCCGACCGATCGGACGCCTACGCCGATCCGGCCCGGGTGCTGGACGGAGCCCGTAGCGTGCTGATGTTGGCGATGGATTACCGCACGAGCCAGCCAGGCGACCCCGCGACGGGGCAAGGACGGATTTCGCGCTACGCGTGGGGCGGCGATTACCACGACGTGATTCACGACCGGCTGCACCGCCTGGCCGATTTCCTGCGACAGTTGGCGCCCGGGGCGCGCGTGCGGGGTGTGGTGGACACGGCTCCGCTGCTGGAGCGCGAATTCGCACAGGCGGCCGGCTTGGGCTGGGTCGGCAAGAACACGCTGCTGCTCAACCAGCGGCATGGCAGTTGGTTTTTTCTGGCGGCGCTGCTCACCGACCAGATGCTGGAATATGCCAGCGCAGCGGAAACCGATCACTGCGGCACCTGTCGCGCTTGCCTGGATGCCTGCCCCACTCAGGCTTTCGTCGCACCCTGGGTGCTCGACAGCCGCAAGTGCATCAGCTATCTGACCATCGAGCTACGCGAACCGGTCGATCCTGCGTTGCGGCCGGGGATGGGCGACTGGTTGTTCGGCTGCGATGTCTGCCAGGACGTTTGTCCCTGGAATCGGCGTTCGCCGGCCAGCGAGGAGCCGGCCTTCGAACCGCACGCGCAGCACGACCCGATCGGGCTGGCTGAATTGTTCTCGTTGGACGAAGTGGGCTTCCGTGCCCGGTTTCGCCACACGCCTCTCTGGCGAGCCCGGCGGCGCGGATTGCTGCGCAACGCGGCGATCGTTTTGGGCAATCAGCGCGATCCGCAAGCGATCGAGGCGCTGGCCATCGGCTTGGCCGACTCCGATGCCCTGGTGCGCGGCGCGTGTGCCTGGGCCCTGGGCCAGTCTCGACTGCCGCTGGCCCGGGCGGCCCTCGATCGCCGCCGTGTTCTGGAGTCCGATCCGCAGGTTTCGGCCGAAATTCTGGCGGCGCTGGCCCCGCGTGCGAATTCCTCTCGGAGTGCCAGCGAGCGAGAAGCACTGGGCGATGCGGACGCACTGCCCGTATAATCATCTGACGCGCCGTCCGCTGCGAGGCGGCTGCACCTTGCGCAATCCCTGGTAGACCGGTTAAGATGTCCGAGTGGGTGACGATTGCCCGAGTCGACGAATGCCCGCCGGGCGAGGCGCTGGAACGCGTGGCCGGCGAGCGGATCATCGCCTTGTACAACGTTGATGGGACGTTTTTCGCTCTCGATGGCGTCTGCCCGCATCAAGGTGGGCCGCTCGCGCGCGGATGTTTGTCGGGCGCGACGGTCACATGTCCGTGGCACGGCTGGCAGTTCGACGTCCGCTCGGGTCAGCACCAGTTGTCGCGGACGCTCAGGCAGCCGCAGTTCGAAGTTCGTGTCGAGCAAGGGCAGGTACTGGTACACGTGAATAGCGACTGAGGAAACTGCGAGCCGCTCAGCCTTGATTTGTTATCGCACTTTTCGTAATAGCGATCCGCCTCACCTGGCCGAAATCTGGCGAGGCCAGCCGCGCGAGCGAGCACTGGCCCAGCCGGGCTCGATCGACGTGCTCGATCTGCTGGTCCTGGCCAAGCCGTATTTCGACAATGCCGGACTGATCGTGGCGACCGATGCCGATCAGCCAGTGGGTTTTGTCCATGCCGGCTTTGGACCGACCGACGATGAGCGGGGCCTGTCGTTCGAGTTGGGCACCACGTACCTGGTCATGGTCCGCCCGAATTACCAGCGACGCGGTATCGGCCGCCAATTGCTGGCCCAGGCGGAACAGTATTTGCGCACGCGGGGCGCCAAGGTGCTGTATGGCGGCGGAATCTACCCGCTGAACGCGTATTACCTCGGCCTCTACGGTGGCAGTGAACTGCCCGGCGTGCTGGACACGGTGCCGCGTGCCCAGCATCTG
>DATCFX010000429.1:0-1032 GCA_036509275.1 Pirellulales bacterium
AAAACGTCCTTCGATGTTGAACCGGCGGCCGCCAGCAAAGCAGTGGCCGACATGGTGCTCAGCGTGCAGCCCGAGCGCCTGACCATGGCCGTACACGAGACGCTGCCGCTGAGCATCGTGGCCGGCGGCAGCGAGCCGGTGGTTCTGACGACGTCGGATCCCAAGGTCGTGGATGTTCCAGACAATGACATTGGTGACGTGATAGTGGGCCGCGGGCCCGGCCACGCCGAGATCACCGTCAGCCAGGGGACCAAGCACAAAACGGTGCAGGTCGAAGTCGTGGACTCGCCCATTGCCAAGTTGCGGATCGAGCCCATGTTGGCCTCGGTGCCGGTCGGTAGTGATCTGCCGATTCGCGTCGTGGGCACCACGAAGTCGGGCGTCGACGTGCAAGTGGCGCCGGATCGGCTCAAATGGTCGGCGGTGCCGGCCGAGGAATATGCCCGGTTCGATGCCGGCAATTTGCTGCTGCACGGGGTGGCCCCCACGCCCAAGGATAAAGAACAGGAGCTTGTTGCGACGTTGGGCCCCGACTTGAGCGCCACGGCGATCGTCGACGTGTATCCGCCGGAGCAGCCGTTGGCCCGCCGCGGCACGGCCAAACAGCCAGTCGTTACCATCACGCCGGACAAAGTTGCCGGCACCGGCCGGGTAGACACGCGCAACCACGACATCGACTTCAGCAAATACCCGGATGTTGTGGGCGGCGGGGGCGGGGGCCGCGGCAAGGGCAGGCACGGTCGCGGCGGAGGTGGCACCGGCACTGGCGGCGTGGGACGTGGTAACGGCGGCGGGGGCACGGGCGGCTACGATGGCAAGACCGTAGTCAAACATCGACACGGCGACCGTGTCGTGGTGACCGACGGACATACCGTCATCGACGACGGGCGTACCGTCGTGGGGACCGACGATCGCACCGTCGACCTGTCCGACGACGCGCTGGTCGTGCGCGATGTCCGGCTGCTGGGCGTCCACATCAGCCAGATTACGCCCAAAGACTTTCGCGCTGAATTCGACCTGGATTTGGCCCAA
>DATCFX010000430.1:0-1434 GCA_036509275.1 Pirellulales bacterium
AAGGTGCGCGTCGGCTTCGAACAGCTCGATACGCCGTATCCCTGCCTGCTCGTCCTGGCGCAAAGCGAAACCGAGCGGTTGCTGGCCGAACAGCTCCAGCAGCGCGGCGGCCAGGTCGAGCGATCGATCGAATTGACCACGCTGGTGCAAGACGATTCGGGCGCCACCTGCACGCTGCGCCATGCCGATGGCAGCCAGGAAACCTGCCGCGCCGACTACGTGCTGGCCTGCGATGGTGCCCACAGCACGGTGCGCAAGCAAGTCGGCCTGGCCTTCGCCGGCGAGCCGCTGCCCGGCACGTTTGTCCTGGCCGATGTGCAACTCGATTGCGACTGGCCGCGCGACGAAGGCCGGGTTTATGCCGGCAAGCGTGGTTTTTTATTCCTGCTGCCGGTCGGCGCCACGCATTGGCGGCTAATCGCCCCGCTGGCGCCCGCCGAGTATCCGGCGCCGCCGGAGATCAGCCTGCCGCTGGTGCAGCAATTGTGCGAAGAGCGCGGGCCGCCGGGGCTACGCCCGCACGACCCGGCCTGGCTGAGCGTGTTCCACATCAGTTCGCGCATTGTCGAGCGCTTTCGAGTCGGCCGCGTTTTTCTCGTCGGCGATGCGGCACATATCCACAGCCCGGCCGGCGGGCAGGGCATGAACACCGGCATGCAAGAAGTCTTTAATATTGCCTGGAAGCTGGCCATGCGCCTTCGCGGCCAGGCACCGGATGCCTTGCTCGACAGCTACGACGCCGAGCGCCGGCCGCATGCCCAAAGCCTGCTGCTGACCACGCATCGGGCCACGCAGGTCATGATGAGCACCAGCAGTGCGGCCTCGTGGCTCAAGCAGTCCGTGCTGGCCGTGGCCGGCACGTTCGATCTGCTGCCGGAAAAGATCGTGGGCCAGATCAGCGATCTGAAGATCAACTATCGCCACAGCCCGCTCTCGGCGGAAGAAAGCATCGACTTAGGAAAGTGGCTGCAAGCGTATCTCGGCTCGCAGCAGCAGCCCAGCCCGCAGGCGCGCCTGGCGTTTTCCGTTGGCCCACACGCCGGCGACCGCGCCCCCGACGCCGAAGGCCTCAGCCACACGCCCGGCGAGCACCGCCGGCTCTTTCGCTGCTGGGGCGAAGGCCTACGGCACCAGGCACTGATCTTCGCCGGCGAAACAACCACCCACGCTCGCCTCGCCCAGCTCCAGCAAATCGTGCGCGACCTAAACGCCCGCGAGCCGCAACTACTCCAAGCCACCCTCCTCCGCTGCGGCCTCGGCCAAGCCGACGATCAAACCCTCTTCGACACCCAGCGCCAGGCCCACACGCGTTACGGCGCCCGTTACGAGTGTCTCTATCTCATCCGCCCCGACGGCCACATCGCCTTCCGCACCCAGCCGGCAGACCTCCCCGCCCTCGACCGCTACTGGGCGCGGGTGTATGGAGCCTGATCC
>DATCFX010000431.1:0-1226 GCA_036509275.1 Pirellulales bacterium
ATCTCGCACCAGCGCCGCTACAAGGCGGCCTACGTCACCGCTCGCCGCGAGCTGACCCAGCGGGCCGACTGGTACGGCCCGGTGCGGCAGGTACACATCTACTCGTGTGAGCGCTGGCAGCAAAACATCGCCGGCACGTGGCGTGACGATCCGGCCGTGGCGGCCGGCTATTTTGGCGATGCCGGCATCCACCAGGTCGACGTGATGTACTTCATCACCGGCTTGCGCGCCCAGCGTCTGGTGGCCACGAGCCGGCCGGCGGACAGCCGTGTGGAAGTCGTCACTGGCGTGCTCGCCGAATTGACCGACGGCGTGGGCCTGACCGCGCATTTTGTGGGCAATGCCCAGCACTGGCGGGAAGACATCCATTTTCACTGCGAAAAAGCCGACTTGCTGTTGCGCAGCGAGGAAGTGTACCGCGCCAAGGAGAATCGTTTGGAGCGGATCACGGATCTCGAGCCCGACAGCACGCCCGACCGCGCGCTCATCGACGCTATCGCCGGCGGCAAGCCGGTCGTCTCACCGCCTGAGATCGCGCTGCCGATTCACGATTGGACCCAAGCCGTACTGCGCAGCGCCCGCGAGCACGCGTGGGTCGACGTCGGGCCGTGAGATAGTCAGTGGTCCGTAGTCCGTAGTCCGTGCGCAAGCGGCTACTGACAACTGACCAATGACAACTGCCGTCCTTCGGCTACTACGTTGGGCGATCCGTCACGCGCGCAGTTGTTCGTCGTGGCGCATGCCGCTGGGGGGCTGATCGGCGAGGTGCATGTTGGCCAAGGCCTGCTTGGCGCCCGCGTGCTGCTCGACGTCGTTGTCTTCCCACTCAATGTTGACGGCCCCGGAGTAACCAGCCCGATTCAACTCGACGAACAGTTCTTCGGTGCCGGCGGCATCGCGGGCCGTGCCGGCGGTGACGAAGTTCCAGCCGTTGTGCCGATCGCCCATCGGCCGATGGCCGCCCAGCAGGCCGTTGCGCGTGTAGCCGCGAATGACTTGCACGCCCTTGATATGGGCACTGTGAATGCGGTCGCCGTACTCGCGGATGAACTGCACGCCCGACACGCCTTGCCATTCCATGTGCGAGCAGTCGAAGTTGAAGCCGGCCGCCTTGGCAAAGCCGGCACGATCCATCGCCGCCAGATACTCGCCCGCACTGGTAATGTCGCCCATCGCGCGTTCGCTGGGATGGCATTCCAGATCGTAGGTCGTGCCGTAATCGAGGC
>DATCFX010000432.1:0-4731 GCA_036509275.1 Pirellulales bacterium
CACCGCCCTCAGGCTGGGTCGAATCCCAAGCACCGGTCCCGCCAATGTCGACTTCCATCGTCTGGCCGTGCGCCATGCTGGCCGGCTTGACGGTCGTGACGTTGATATTGAACGGCGAGAAGGCATTGGCCACCTGCGTCCAGATTTCCTTGATCGACGCCAGCTCCGCGTCGCTAAAGGTCGTCGCGTCGCCATTCTGGTCGTATGCCGGAATGACGCCGGGGCTTTCAGTCCCCCACGAGGCGACCGTATCGCCGCCGAAGTTGAGATACAAGGTCGCCGGAGCGCTCGGCAGGCTGCTGAGCGCCGGAATGCTCGTCAGCGGATGCGTCGTGCCGGTGATCGTGATGGTAAACGGGGGCGCGGTGTACCAGTCCTGCCCGCCATTGGCCGTGCCGCCGTTATCCATGAGCGTAACGGTCACGGTCGCCGTGCCGGTCGCGCCGGGCGCCGGCGTGAAGTCCAGCGTGCCGTTTGCCGTGACTGTCGGCTGCGTGCTGAACAACGCCGAATTGTTATTCGTGGTCGAGAAGGTGAGGATTTGGTTGGATTCCGAGGGCGGACCGGCCGAGATCCCCGTGGCCCAATTGGCGATCGATTGCGGTCCCGAGTTTACGGGGGCTGACTCAGTGGGGCCGGCCGTAAACGACGGGGCCTGATTTTGCGGCGCCACAGTCAGCGAGATGGTTGCGACATTGCTATTTTGTGCGCCGTCGTTTGCCTCGTATTGAAAGCTATCGGTTCCAACGAATCCAGCGTTCGGCGTGTAGCTGAAAGTTCCATCGGCATTAAGGGTGAGGGCGCCATGCTGCGGGCCGCTCACCAATATCGCGGATAACGGCTGGCCGCTGCCTGAGGTGTCATTGGCCAGTACATTTACCTGATTACTCTTGTGATAATCGACGATGCCAGTCAGTGCGGCAGTGCTTCCGTCATTCCATTGATTAAAACCGGCATCAAAATCCAAGATGCTCCCGTTGGCACCTAGCGTGACATCGAAGACGGTAAAGTTTCCGACCTGATTTTGGGCGCCGGCTCCATCCCCGGATACGTTTAGGTACGGAATGGAACCACCGGCCCCTTGGGCGTTGTAAGTTCCTTGTGTGAACGCACCGTTGCCTGATCCAAAATCCAACTCCCAGAATTGGGCGAGTCCCGGAGTCGTCACGCTCACGCTCACGGAATCGAGCGTGCCGCCGGCTGTGCTTTGGGGGAATAAGCTAAACGCAGCACTTGCCGACGTGAAGCTATAGTTGAGTCCGCCGCCGACCCAGTCGCCCGGTTGGCTGGACATGGTCAGCTTCGTTAGGTTTGCCGTAGTTTGTGGCGAAAGAGTCGTGCCCGATGGGACGAAGTACGAATCGTCAACGGCCATAGGCGCCGCGGAAAGTAAAGTCCTCAGCTCTAAATGCTCGAAGCTCGGGCAGCGCCATTTCGCCGCGGACCAAGGCGCGCGACTGTGTCCAGAAGCATGCTTTTTCGTCTTGGTCGTCTTGCGCCGCTTCCAGGACAAGAACATAATCTGCCTTGACCTGCGTCGCGCTGGCGGCGTAGCGGCGGCCGGGGAAGCCGAGCTAGCCTCGTCGCGATTTGCAGGAATTTAAGAAGGTGGGGGCGGCGCACTTAACCAGCCCGGGAGCGGCGTTTTGAAGCAAACAACCACTCCGGCGGTAACATTTTCCGGAAAGCCCAGCTTACGGGCGATAATACCCTGCGCCAATCAGCTTATTGCCCGAATTTCAATACCATCCGGGAAGTGCGACATTTTGTCGCACTTCCGCCTGCTTGCTCGATGCGATCCGTCATCGTCGGCGGCCCCTCAGACCTTTTGGCCGCCAGCGGTTATGATGATGGACGCTGGCGGCGGGGACGGGTGATTCAAGGGTCTTTGGGAAGGGACGGCTGCGTGCCAAACAACCCCGCGAGGATTGGTCCTTTGGAGTGCGGTCGGGGCTGGCCGCTGCTGGTCATTGCCGGCCCGTGCGTGATCGAAAGTCGGGAGTTGACGCTTTCGATCGCCGGCCGATTGGCCGAGCTGGCCGGCCAGCTCAAGCTGCCGCTGGTCTTCAAAGCCTCGTTCGACAAGGCCAACCGCACGGCGGGCGACAGTTTTCGCGGCCTGGGGCTGGACGAAGGACTGGCCGTGCTGGCCGAAGTCAAACGGCAGACCGGCTTGCCGGTGACCACCGATCTGCACGAATCGCACCAGGCCCAGCCGGTGGCCGAAGTCTGCGACCTGTTGCAGATTCCCGCCTTCCTGGCCCGGCAGACCGATCTGCTGGTGGCCGCCGGCCGCACGGGCCGAGCCGTGAACGTCAAGAAGGGTCAGTTCATGGCCCCCTGGGACATGCGGCATGTGGCCGACAAGCTCGAAGCATCCGGCTGCCAGAATATCCTGCTCTGCGAGCGGGGGACCTTTTTTGGCTATGGCCGGCTGGTGAACGACATGCGGGCCATCCCCCAAATGCAGTCGCTGGGCGTGCCGGTCGTGTTCGATGCCACCCACAGCGTGCAGGAGCCGGGCGGACTGGGCTCGACCACCGGTGGGAATCGGGCGATGGTCGAACCGCTGGCCCGGGCGGCCGTGGCGATGGGGGCCGACGCGCTGTTTTTCGAGACGCATCCCGATCCCGACCGTTCGCCCAGCGACGGGCCGAACATGATTCCGCTCGATGCCTTCCCGGGAGTGTTGCAGAGGCTGCTGCGGCTGCGCCAAACTGTGGAGGAACTTGGGGCGTAGAATCGAAGCGGATCGAGAAGCGACAGGAAAAGCAGAAAACCACAGAGGCACAGAGGCACAGAGAAGAAGAGAGAGAGGGAGGGGGAGAGGGAGAGAGGGACGAAGACAAAAGAGTGCATGAGCAACGAAGAAAGCAGAAGAAGAGAATGAGCAAAGATGAACGCAAGTGGCGCGGAGGCGGACAGACGAATTACAGGTCGCAGCCCCGCGCCTTCATCCCCCCCCTCTTTTCCTCTCTGTGTCTCTGTGCCTCTGTGGTTTTCCCCCTGTTTCCCCTGTTCCTGCTGACGATCTGGGCTGCCGGCTGCTCGTCGTCAACGAGTCAAAGTGAGGCGGCCGCTCCGGCTTCCGCAGCCAATTCGCAAATCGTCGAGGAACTGTTTGCCAACGCCGTGGGCTTGCTGAATGATCTGGACCAGTTCGATCCCAGCGATGCGCTGCCGCAAGTCGTCAACCGGCTGAATCAATGGATCGCTACCCGCCGGCCGATCGCCAATTGGCAGGTCGACCCGCTGGTCGGCAAGCTCGCGCCGGAGTTCCGCAAGCTGCCGCCGCTGGCCGGTCTGGCCGAACTGCACTTCGATCGCGAAGACGGCTTGGGCTTGCAAGAAGCCGTGTGGCTGCGCGAGGCCGCGCGCTGGATCGTCGGCCGCCAGTCCGACGAACTCACACGCGCCCGGCGGCTGTTCGACTGGACCGTGCGCAATATCGAGCTGGTGCCGGACGAGCCCGCGTCTGGCGAAAAGGCCAAGCAGCCCGAGTGGCCGCATCGCCCTTGGGAGACGATGCTGTTTGGACGCGGCCGGGCCGTCGATCGGGCGTGGGTGTTCATCCTGTTGGCGCGGCAGCAAGGGCTGGACGTCGTGCTGCTGGCCGCCGATTCGCCCGAGGCGCGGCGTGGCGATTTGCCGCGGCATTGGCTGCCGGCGCTGGTGCTCGACAAGTCGCTGTACTTGTTCGATCCGGAGTGGGGCTTGCCGATCCCGGGGCCCGAGGGGCGCGGCGTCGCCACGCTTGAGCAGGCGCTGGCCCAGCCGCAGATCTTCGAGCGGCTGGCGATCGATAAAAAGCATCCGTACCGTTTGCAGGCCAATGACCTCAAGCGGCTGGTCGTGCTGGTTGAAGGCTCGCCGTATTATCTATCGCAGCGCATGGAACTGCTCGAGCTGCACCTGGCCGGTGCCGATCGCATCGTGCTCTCGATGGATGCCAGCGGCCTGGCGTCGCGGGTCGAGTCACTGCCGCACGTCGCCGGCGGCCGGCTGTGGAACCTGCCGTATCGGCGGCTGGCAGAGAAATACGCCGCCAGCCCCGAGCAGCTCCAGCAGGCGAATCAGCAGATCAACGTGTTTCGCCTGCCGACGCGCAATCTCTGGAAAGCCCGGGTCTTGCACTTGATGGGCCGCTTCACCGGTTCGCGCGGCGCGATTCACTACTATCAGCTCTGCCGCCCGGCCGACAAGGAGATTGCCGCAGCCCTGGCGGAGGACAAAGTCGATCAGCAACTTGTCGCACTGGCGCGGCGGGCCAAGCAAGACGCCGGCTATTGGCTGGGGCTGCTGGCTTTCGAGCGCGGGCTGTACGAGACGGCCGTCGATTATTTTCGCAATCGCACGCTCCAGCCGCATCCCGACGGCCCCTGGACCGAGGGCGCCCATTACAATCTGGCCCGCGCGTACGAAGCCCTCGGCAATTGGGCCGACGCGACCACCCAGTTCGATGCCACGCGCTCGGCCCAGCGGGCCGGCAACCGGGTGCGTGCCGGCCGGCTCAAGCCGGAGCAGCCGCAAAAAGACACGAAGGAATGAATGCCGACTGCTGAACCCAGCGCCCGCGAGCCCGCCACCGCCGCCCACAAGACCCTGGGGCTGTGGGATGCCGTGAGCATCATCGTGGGCATCGTCATTGGCGCCGGCGTGTACGAAACGGCCCCGCTGGTGCTGGCCAATGTCTCCGATCCCTGGACCGGGCTGGGCGTCTGGGCGTTGGGC
>DATCFX010000433.1:0-6601 GCA_036509275.1 Pirellulales bacterium
GTGCCGCTGGCAACCGACTCGTAGGCGACCGTGTTGGTCGGCAGCGTGAGCGTGAAGGCGTTGCCGCTGGTGATGGTCGCAATCGTCGCACCGGGAACGATGCCCGCCCCGGACACCGCTTCACCCACAAACAGCCCGGCCGTGCTGCCGATCGTGACGGTGGTCGAAGTGCTGGCCAGCGTCGTGGTCGCGGTCGAACCGATATTGATCTGGCTGGTGGCCGTGCCGATCGTCGACCCTTCGATGTCGATGCCGCCGCCGGCCGGAGTGGCCGCTTTGGCCAGCGCGCCGAAATTCAACTCCGTCGTGCCGCCGTTGGAGGTGAAGTTGATGGTGCTCTGGCCGCTGCCCAGGATCAGGTTGCCACTGCCGGTGCCGTTGCCGCCTTCGATCGTCCCGGCGCTATTGCCGATGAAGTTCAGCGTGCCGCTGGCCAGGGTCAGCGGATGGTTGCCCAACCGGTTGGCCCCGGCGTTGGCCGCGGTGTTGTCCAGCGTTAGCGACGCCGAGGGTTCGACCAGAATGCCGGTCGTGCCGCCAAAGTTCAGGCTTTCGCCGGCGGTCGTCGTCGCTGCCTGGCTGAGCGTCACGGTGGTCGCCGCGACCGCGGTAATCGTCGTGCCCGAGGGAATGCCGACGCCCACGACCGGCTGACCCACGAGCAGCCCATCCGCGGTGCCGGTGATGTTCAAAGTCGTCGTATTGGTACTGAGGGCCGAGGTGGCAAACGTGCTGAGGAAGCCGAATTCGCCCGCGGCGCCGTTGAGCGTCGTGGCCCCGCCGTTGAGGTTCGTGGCGCCGTAGTAGGTATTGGTGCCTTGCAAGGTCAACGTGCTGCTGCCGATGCCCGAGTACGTCAGCCCGCTGATGAGGGTGCCGGCCACATAGGCGCCGGAAATCGTCGTATTGCCGGTGCCGGTGAGGACAAGCGTCGAGGCCGCCGTGTTGGAAATCGCGTTGGCGTTGGACAACAGCAGGCTCGCCCCGCCCGACAGATCATTCGTCAGCACGCGGCTGGCGGCCATCCCCACCGTGCCGCCGAGTTCGATCGAATTGTTGCCTGTGAACGTCACCAGGTTGGCGCCGATCGTAATGGGATTGACGATTTTGCTGGTGCCTGTGAGGGTCAACCCGGCCGTAACCGTGCCGCCGTTCAGCGTGACGACGTTCCCGCTGGGCCCCAGTGCGCCGGCGCTGTTGAGCAGCAACGAGCCTTCGGTCAGCGTGAAACCGCCGGTGAAGGCCGTGGATGCGCCGTTGTTGTAGTTCATACTGAGCGATCCCTGCACGTTGACGCTCATCCCCACGGCCCCGCCAAAGCTGGCGATCGGGCCGCTGATCACCGTGTTGCCGGTGCCGTCGATCGCCAGCACCCGGGCCGTGGCGCTCTCAAAGCTGTAAAAGCCGCCGGCCAGCGTTAATGCGGCCGGACTGGCGAGCATGTTATAGAAGGTCCAGGCACCGCCGCTGCTGCCGGTCAGCGCGCCCGAAAAGGTGATCGAATTGGTCCCGGAAAAGTTATCGGTCGAACCCTCGTACACCACGACCGGCGTGGTGATCGTCAGCGGACTCGTGGCAAAGATGCCACCGGTGTTCAATTCCAAAGGAGCGAAGATCAGCGGCTCCGACGTGCTCATCGCGGCTTCAGCCGTGCTGATCGTGAACGTCGTGTTGCCGGTGATGCCGGTCACGGTGATGCCCACGGGAATCCCGGGGCCGACGACATACTCGCCCACCGAAATGCCGCTGGTAGTGCTGGCACCGGTCAGGGTGATTGTCGTGCTGCTTGCCGCGTTTCCGCCGGTCAGCCCCGTGGGCCCGGTAACGCCCAACGACGCGTTGGAGGTGAGGCCCAGGTTGCCGCCCGTGACGTACGTGCCGCCGGTGTAGGTGTTGGCCCCGGCCAAAGTCCAATTGCCGGACTGGGTCTTGACCACGGTCAGCGATCCGTTGTTATCGGCCAGCACCGAGTTGACCGTGTTGTTGGCCAGGCTCTGGCCTTCGAGCGTAAGCGTCTTGGCCCCCGCGTTCAGGTTCACGATGCTGTCGAGCACCAGCGCGCCGCTGCCGCTGGCATCGATCGTGCTGCCGGCGGTGGTCGTATTGAGGTTGATGGTGCGGGTCGTGGTTTCGCCCGGGCCGGTGTACAGCAGGTACCCGCCCGTAGTCGAGCCCGTGCCCAAGTACAACTGGCCCGTGCTGTCGCCGAAGGCGCTGCTGGGGCCGCCCGAGCCGATGCTCGTCACGCCGATGTCGCCGCTGATCATCGTGTTGCCCGAGTACGTATTGGCGCCGGCGATGTACAGCATCGTGGCGGCGCCGTTCAAGTCCAGGCCGCTGCCCGTGCGGCCGCTGATCACGCCCGACAAGGTATAAATATCGGCGCCGCTGCTGGCGTTGGCGGTGACCGCGATGGTGCGGGTCGCCCCGTTGAGGTCGATCGGGTTGAGCACCGTGGTATCTGCCAGCGACGTGGCCGAGCCGAGCAGCAAGCTGCCGCTGGTGAAGGACGCCGTGCCGAACACCAAAGTCGTGGGATTGGCCACGCCGCCGATGGCCACAACGAGCGGACTGCTGCTGGCCGCGAAGCCGCCATTGGCCGTGCCACTCATCCATTGCACCTGCCCGGCGCCAGCGCCCAGGCTGCGTGTAAACGTGCCGCTGGTTTCCAGCACGCCGCTGTTGAACACCAAATTGCTGGCCGTCGGCAGGCTGCTGCCGTCCTGGGCCCGCAGGATACCGCCGCTGATCGTCGTCACGCCGGTGTAGCTGTTGCTGGCGTTGCCCAGCACCCACAAGCCGGCTCCCGACTTGGTCACGTTCAGCGGCGCACCGTCGATCGTGTTGTTGATCAACCGCAGGTCGATCTCGTTGTCGCCGGTCGAGGTGCCCTGCAACGTCAGCGTCATGCTGCCGGGCGCGGAGAACCGCACAGGCGCGGTGTTGGTGAACCACAAGGCCGCATTGTTGGCGGTGCCGGCGAGGTTGCCGGCGGTGCCGTACGTGCCCGACGAATCCAGGCCGCCGTTGCCGGCCAAGGTGAACAGCAGGTTGGTCTGCACCGAGGGCGTTTGGATCGCTTGGATCGCCATGCTCGTGGTCGGCGTGCCGCCCGTGTATTGCAGGATGCCGCTGTTGCTGCCGCCGGCCGCGCTGCCCAGCACGAGGCTCTGCCCATTGGGCACCGACAGTCCGGTGCCGATGCTGCTGGGCGAGCCGTAGTTGGCGATGTTGGTGACCGACAAGATGCCCTGAGCGATCGTGGTCACGCCGCTGTACGTGTTGTAGCCGATCGTCCCCAGCGTGGCCTCGCTGGTGCCGAAGGTCAGGCTCGTGTTGGCGCTGCCGGTGGCGGCCAGCGACAGCAGCACGTCGTTGGCGTCGAGGATCGACGTGATCGCGGCGCCAACCGGAATATTGGGGCCGGAGACCACTTCGCCCACGAACAGGTTCGCCGTGCTCGCCAGCCCGCCGACGGTTGCGCTGCCGTTGGCGACGGAGGCCGCCAGCACGGTGCCGCCGGCCGAGCTGTTGGTGCTCTGGTAGGCCCCGTTCAGCGGGACCAGGTACTGCGTGCCGGTGCCGTTCTTGGTGACGTTCAGCACGCCGGCGCCGTCGGTCAGCAAGCCGGTATACAAGCCGCTGGCGGTGGTGGTGCCGAACATGCCGATATCCAACGTCGAAGCGGCGTGGGTGCCACCGCCGCTGTTGGTGATTGTGCCGGCGCCGGCCAGGCCGCCGATCGTGACCACGCCGCCCGGCCCCGCGCCGTTCAAATCGAGCGTGGCCCCCTGGCGAACCGTGGTGAGATTGGTCGTAGTGGTGATCGCGCCCAGGCTGGCGCTGGCGCCCGATAGCTGAATCGTGCCTTCGTTGATCGTCGTGTTGCCGGTGTAAGTGTTCGAGCCGGCAATAATCAGCGTGCCGCTGCCGTCCTTGGTTACCGCCGAGGAGGAGGTGCCGAAGATCGGCGCGGAAATCGTCAGGGCGTTCGCGGCATTGGTGCCGGCGACAGTAATCACCATTTCCGTAGCGCCAGCGATATTCGCGGAGTTCGTGATGGTGGTCACGCCGGTGCCCGACGACAGCGTAAAGTGCGTCAAGTCCTGAATGCTCGCGACCGTTTCACCCGCCGGGATGCTCGCGGTTTGCGAGATTGGCATGCCCACGTAAAAGCCAAAAGTCGAGCCCGCGGTTAATGTCACGGCCGCGCTGCCGGCGGTGGACGAAATTGTGACCGACTCGCCAAGGCCGAGAGTGTAGATCGGGTTGGTACTGGCGATCGTGGCCGGGCCGGTCGAGTTGTCGAACAGCAGGCCGCCGGTGCCAATGCCCAGGGAACCGTTCAACGTAATCGTCTGGCTGCCGGCGAGCTGCAACGCGTTGACTCCCTCGGCGGCCGTGGTCACGACGGATCCGTTACTCAGATAGTTCGCCGTGCCGACCGAGCCGCTGGCCGGCAGTCCGGTGGTGTAGCCGGTGTACGGGGCCACGACATACGGACCGGAGCCGGTGGTGGTGGCAAAGTCGATCGTCCCCGAAGGGTTCGTATAGTACGCGTATGCAGTGGCGATCACGCCGGTTGCCGCCGGGCTGGTAATCAACCCATTAGTCAAGTTGGGGGCGGAGTTGAATTCGATCGTCGTGCCGGTGCCGGGCGCGAAATCGACCACGGCGCCCAGGGCGCGCGTTCCGATCGGCGTGGTGTTCATGAAATCGAGCGTCGGGGCGCTGGTGCCAATGGCCGTCGTCACGATCGTGCCGGCGCCCGCCGTGGGAATCAACTGTCCAACGGTCGTCGTCACCGAGCTGCCGCCCGCTGCCAAACCCAGCACTTGGAACGTGCCGCCGGCATAGCCGCCGCCGCTGCCGCTGCCGGTCGTTATATCGGTGGTGAAGATCAGGTTGTTGGTCGTCGCGGCCCCGGCCAACGCGCCCAGCGGAGCCGAGCCGTTGCCGCTGGCGGCCGTGGGCTGGATCTGCAAGGTGCCGCCGGCCACCGTCACGCTGCCGGTAAAGTTCTCGCCCGCCGCGCCGGCCAGGCCGATCGTGCCGAACGTCAAAGCCGTGGCACTGGCGACCGCCGTGGCGATGTTGTTGTTGAGGTAGATCGTGTTGCCGCTGATGGCCGTGATGATCGAGCTGCCCGGTACGTTGGTACCCGTAACCGATTCGCCCACGACCAGGCCGCTGGCGCTACTGACGGTCAGGACGTTCGTGTTGATGGCGCCCGCGCCGGTGATGCCCGTCGGCGCCGTCGTGACATACGAGCTGGGCGCCGGGGCATACAACCACGTGCCCGAGCCGCCCTTGACGAGCGAGGTGATGCTGGCGGTCGAATTGTCCTGGAGCACGCCTTGCAACCGGTTGACCACCGAGGCGCTACCCGAGTTGTTGTAGCCGCCCAGGTAGAGCGCGTGGGCGCCGCTAGTGGCCACGGCGCTCGCGATGCTGCTGGTCAGAACCAGCGCCGTGGGCGCCGTGTTGGCCGGGTTTTGCTGCTGGTTGGCAAAGATCGCCGAGGTGCCGGTTGTACTGAGGAGATCGATCGCCAGGGCCGAGGTCTGGCCGGCGCCGGTGCCACTGGCGCCCAGGTAATTGAGCACGGTGTTGAGCGTGGTGCTGCCCATGTTGAGGCCGCCCAGACCGTTGTTCAACCCGCCCAGGCTGTTCACGGCCACGGTGCCGGTGGTCAGGTCGAAGGCCCCCACGTTGGTCGAGGCCGTGCCCTGGATCGCCAGCGTGCCGACGCCGCCCTTGGTCCAGACACCGTCCAGCGTGCTGCTGCCGTTGAGCAGGTTGCCGGTGACGAGCGTGTCGCCGGTGGAGGTGATGGTGTAGATGCGGCTGGCCGTGTCCAAGGAACTGATGCTGCCGTTGAAGGTCAGCAGGCCGTTCAGATTGTCCGCCACTCCCCACGTGCCGCCGGTGAGGATGGGCAACGTGGCCGTGCTGCCCAGATTCAACGTCATGCCGTAGCCATCGTTGCCGCTGAATATTTCGGCAATGCTGGCCGTGCTGGCGTTGTAGCCGCTGACGAGCGTGCCGTTGACCGTGGCCCCGCCGAACGTGACGGTCTGGTTGATGCTTTCCACCCCGGGCTGCTGGCCGATGTAGATCGTGGTGGCGGCAATCGCGTCGAGCGTTTTGTTGGTGAAGCCTGCGTTGGCCGCGGTGACGCGCAGTTCCAGCGTGCCGCCGCTGCCGCGGACACTCGTGGCGTCGGTCGCTGCGCCTAAGGCGCCGGCGCTCTCCACGCGCAAGAAGCCGCCGCTGACAATCACGTCGCCGGCGAAGTTGTTGTTCGGATTGTTCAACTGCATCTCGCCGATGACGGAGCTGCCGCTCCAACGATAAACTCCGACACTGCCCGCCAGCCCGCCGGTCACCAGGCCGTTGATGTACAGGTTGCCGGCACCGGCCACGATCAGGTTATTGTCGGAGGCGTACTGGCCGAGATCGACCACCGAAGTACTGGAGAAGGTGGTGATGCCCGACGCCGTGTACGTGCGGCTATCCCCCGTGGTGCTGACGCTGATCACGCCGTTGAACGTGTTGCTGCCGATCGTGATCAGCGACATGCCGTCATTGCCGCCAACCT
>DATCFX010000434.1:0-3835 GCA_036509275.1 Pirellulales bacterium
CGCAAGGGGAGAGGGGGTTGCGGAGAAGTTATTTTTCGGTCGATCCTGAAATACTCTCCGGAACCCACGCAACATGCAACGCATCGAGCGCGAGCAAGCCCGCAAATATGCCTTCGACTGGCGCGACGACCCGCTGTTGCGAGTCGCGGCCGGCGAAACATTCGAGATCGAGACCTACGACGCCAGCACCGGCTATTTTCGCACGAGCGAGGACAAGGCGATTCCGGGGCGTCGGCCGGGCTTCGACCGCTCGCCGCCGCATGCCAATCCGATCGCGGGTCCCGTCTGGGTGGCAGGCGCCGAGCGCGGCGATACGTTGGCGGTCTCGATCGAAGACATTCTCGTGGCCGACTATTCGTGGATTGCCATTGGTCCGCGCCGCGGCCCGCTCGGCGAGAGCACGCGCTGGCCCGAGCTGTCGAGCGAGTACACGACCAAGATCTTTCCGCACCGGCCCGGTCCCAGCGGCACGCTGCGCGACGGCACGCTCGAGTTTTCGCCGCGCGTGTCGTGGCCGCTGGCGCCGTTTGTCGGCACGCTGGGCGTGGCTCCCGATCGCGAGGTGACCACCAGCCTCGACGGCCAGGGCGAGTGGGGCGGCAACCTGGATATTCGCGACGTGGCGCCCGGCAACCGCATTTTGCTGCCGATCTTTCACGAGGGAGCGCGGTTCTATTTGGGCGACGTCCATGCCAGCCAGGGAGACACCGAGTTTACCGGCACGGCGGCCGAGACGATGGCCACCGTGCGGCTCAAGCTCGAAGTCATCAAAGGCCGGCGCGTCCCCTGGATGCGGATTGAAAAGCCGGCGTCGATCGTTTCGATCTATGCGTTTCGTCCATTGGAAGTGGCCGTGGAAACCGCCACGATCAATCTCATCGACTGGCTGGTCAGCGACTACCACTACTCGCCCACCGACGCCTATTGCCTGGTGAGCACTTGCCCGGACTTTCGCATCCACGTCTACCAGATGTGCAAGCTTGGCAAGCTGAATTACGTGGCCGGCGCGGAATTACCCCGGCGCTATTTGAGTTAAGAGCGCAGCGGCCTGGCGACAGTGGGCCAGGTTGTCCGTTGTCCGTTGTCCGTCACAACTGACGACTGACAACTGACGACTGACGACCGTGGCCGCCCGCATAACTCTTGCATTCGCCATTCTCCTCCGGCTTCGCGCCGGCGCACCCCGGCGACTGTCCGGAATTGGCGGGCTGACCGATAAAGTCAGCGGGCGGAATTTGACATTCTTGGCCCTCGACCTACGTTTTCTTCACAGCCCTCTTTTCCCGCACATCTTCCACCGCTCGCGTTGTAAGCAGGCCGGGAGCAACCTGGTGCGGACCTTGTCTTTTAATTCCACTGTCGAAAGAGATGTGCATATGAAAACGCGGATTTCCAGGTCGTTGCTCGTGCTGGGGTTCTTGAACCTGTTGGCCGTCAGCGGCGCAGCCCAGACGCTGTCGTCCTACCAATCGTCTTACCGGCCCTCGGGCCTGCCGCTGGTCGGCAAGGTCTACCTGGGCAATACCGACACGACCTCAAAAGCCGAGTACAAGCTCGAATCCAGCTATATCAGCATGATCCAGCAGTACCTGCCCGAGGGTCAAAAGTTTTCGGGAATCGGACTCAACCAGTTGGACCCCAAGCGGCTGTACTTCCTGTTCTCGTACGCGCCGCGGGTGTACTTCATTTATGAAGGCGCCTGCTATACCGACGCGCTGGGGGCGACGATTGCCACGGTCAGCGCGCCGACCAACAAGCCGACGTCGGGCACCAGTTACACGCTGTTCCCCAATCAGCACTCGTGGCAGGGCTCGGCGTGCGCCACCGGCTCCGGTAAGCGCTCCTCCACCGAGCCGCTGCAGGCCGGCGATTTCGTCGAGTTGCCGACGGTCAAGGCCGGCCAGCAGTTGGCGTTCTTCATCATGTCGAACCTGAACAGTTCCGGGAGCACCCCGCAGTACACGTTCTACAACGGATCCGCCAACAACGCCGACAATTTCCAACACATGATCGCGTTCTTTCCCGACAACAGCCAGTACATCATCATCGGCTTCGAAGACGAGTACGGCGGCGGCGACATGGACTGCAACGACCTGATGTTCGTGGTCGACGTGGGCGCCAACAATGCCGCCGCGTGGTCGGCCAATGCCAACCAGCCTCAGTAAGGCCGGGGCTCGCAAACGTGTCGTGCAATGAGTCGATTCAGTTCCTTCAAACGGCCAAGAACCATGGTATCGAGCAGCCCTGCTGATAAAGCCTCCGATGCCATGGCTCGACGCCGGCCGCCCCGCGCGCGAAATCGTGCGGGCGCGGCCGCCGTCGAGCTGGCCCTTTGCCTTCCGGTCCTGTTGACCACGGCGCTGGGCATGATCGAGTCTTGCAACGTGGTATTCGTACAAGCTCGCATGCAATCAGCCGCCTTCGAGGCGGCACGGCTGGCCACCAGGCCCACGACGGCGCAGGCCGTCGCGGCCAGCAGTTCGCAGGTGCTGGCCTATGCCCAAACGCTGTTGACGGAGCTGGGCGTGAACGGGGCAAACATTTCGTTGACGCCCGGCAGTTGGTCGAGCGGCGGCCTCGACCCCGGGGTATCGCAGGTCACCGTGTCAATCACGGCCCCCTTGGGCCAGAATGCCGCGACCTGCCTGGTTGTCAGCAGCTCGCTGACCGTCAGCGCGCAGGCCACCATGCTCGCCGAATAAAGGATAGATAACGTCATGCACATACGAACCCGTCAACTTCGTCCCCGGCGCGGCGCCATCGCGGTGCTCGTGGCCTTGGCGATTCCGGTGCTGCTGATTCTGTCGGCGTTCGCCATGAACGTGGCGTACATGCAGATGGTGCGCGAGCAGTTGCGCGTCACCTGCGACGCCTCCGCCAAGGCGGCGCTGGTGAACTACGGCACGTACAACTCACAATCCACGGCCATCTCGAATGCCCAGACCGTGGCAAACCTGAACCTGGTCGCCGGGTCGCCGCTGGCGATCTCGACCGGCGACGTCGTGTTCGGCAACGCGACGCAGGGAGGCAGCGGCGTGTATGCCTTCACGGCCGGCGGCACGCCAGTCAACGCCGTGCAGCTCACCGGCACGGTGAAGCCGTCGCTGTTCATGACCGCCTTCCTGCCGATCACGAAATTTCAAACTACGCAGGTGTCGACCGCGACGCGCGTCGCGCACGATATTTGCCTGGTGCTGGACCGCTCGGCCTCGATGGCGTTCGATTTGAGCAGCAACGAATACGAGTATCCGACCTACCTCGCCACGCCTGCCGCCCCCACGCCGGTTGCCAGTTCGGGAAGCAACGCACTGGCGCTATATTTTACGCCGCCCAGCAGCTACTCCAGCACGCCCAGCCGCTGGTACGAATTGAATGCGGCCGTGACCTCATTCATCAGCACGCTGACTTCCCGCAATCTCGATGTCCACGTGGCACTGGTGACGTACGCCGAGACGTACAGCTTGGGCACGTACAGCGCCACCGAGGCCTCGACCGACCAGACGCTGACGGCGAGCTACAGCAGCCTGGTCCCCACTGCTCTGAACAACTACGGCTATAACGCCAATTCCGGCGCCGGATCTCCGTTGCTGGGCGGAACCAACATCTCGGCCGGAATGGCACTGGCACAGGCCGAACTCACCAGCTCGCGGGCACGCACGATTGCCGACCGGACCATCATCCTGATTACCGACGGCAACGCGACGTCCGGCAGTACCAACATCTCCGCCATCACCCAGACTTATTGCCAGTCATACCAAATCGTCACCCAGGTCATCACGGTCGGGGCCGAAGCTTCGTCTGGCTCGGTGCAAACAGCGATGCAGCAAGCGGCCGC
>DATCFX010000435.1:0-1156 GCA_036509275.1 Pirellulales bacterium
CAACGGACAACGGACAACGGACAACTGGTCGACAAACGGCGCCTGTCCAGCGAGAATAGCGCTGCCCGAAGCCGGCATTCGTTTTAACGACCCTCGCGGCGAGACACCATGATGAGCAGCAGAAACATGCCCCTTCGCCTCCACCGCCGGCAATGGTGCCAGGCCACGGCCGGTTTGGCCTTGGCCGGTTCTGGTGTCTTTGCCGCCCAGACGGAGCGCGCGTACTGCACGCTGGGCATCGGCACGTACAGCATGACGGGCATGCCGGTCGAGCAGGCGGCGAAGGCGATTGGCCGCATCGGCTACGACTCGCTGGAGATTGCCGCCATGCCCGACAGCGACGGGGCGCCGAGCCGCATGCCCGCTTCGCGGCGGCGCGAGCTGAAGAAGCTGATCGCGGATTCGAGGCTGGAACTTTCGGCCCTGATGGAGAACCTGGTTCCGGCGGAAGACGCCGCGAAACATCGCGAGCAACTCGATCGCCTGCGCGGCGTGCTGGAGTTGGCAGGCGACCTGGGCGCCGATCGCAAGCCGCTGGTGCAAACCGTGCTGGGGCCGGGCACTTGGGACCAGCGTAAGCAACTGTTTTGCGAGCGTCTGGCCGACTGGGCGAAAGCGGCCGAACAGGCCGGGATCACACTGGCCATCAAGCCGCACCGCGGCGGGGCGTTGTCGCGGCCCGACGAGGCCATCTGGCTGCTCGGGCAGTTGGGCAATCCGCGCCGGCTGCGGATGGTTTACGATTACAGCCATTATGCGTTTCGTAATATGCCGCTGGCGGAGACGATCCGCACCGCGCTGCCGTACACGGCCCACGTCGCCGTCAAAGATGCCGTCGAGCAAAACGGGCGCGTCGTGTTCCAGCTTCCCGGCGAAAGCCAGGGTTTCGATTATCCGCGGCTGTTCCGCTTGTTTTATGCCGGCGGCTATCGCGGCGATTTCTGCTGCGAGGTGAGCGCCATGGTTTCCAAGAAGGCGGGCTACGAACCGTTGCGCGCGGCCCAGACTTGTTACGACAACATGTCGCGCGCCATGAGCGAGGCGGCCGTCCCGCGGAAAGCACGCGCTTAGCGCCGGCGGCCACCGCCCCCTTATTTCTCGCCGGCGCGGCGCTCGAGCGCGGCGATCACCTCGGGCAGCGGATACTCGAGCAGGC
>DATCFX010000436.1:0-10995 GCA_036509275.1 Pirellulales bacterium
GTGCTTCGAACCAGTTGGTGCTGCCGCCGCCGGGCCAGGACGCCATTGTGAACGAGAGCGGCATCAATAGCGGCACGATCGGCAGCTACCAGGGCGCGAGCCAGATTAGCGCGCCAGTCTCTCCGCAACATGGCGATAGTGCGCCGTTTGTCCAGTACAGCAACGAGCAGAACATTGGCATGGAATATTGGCCGGGCGATGCGTCGACGGCCACTCTGAACATCTTCACGGCCAGCACCAGTGCGCCCACGGCACTGACAAACACCATCTCCCCGCTCGCCGCGTTCAATCTCTCCAGCACGTCGACGCCGGCCAACACCGAAAATTTCTATCTCCAAGACAACGACATCACCAACGTGCAAGTCCGTGTCGGCCGCGGCAGCCAGACCGTGGATGCCAGCCAGACTAACGCCAATACGCTGCTCGAGGGCGACGCCTACCAGGAGGCCGGCGTCAGCGACACGCTGATCGGCGGACATGGCGAAAACGTGCTCATCGGCGGTCAAAGCCAGGCGACGCTGGTGGCCGGCGATGGCGCCGACATTATCACCCCTGGCAGCGGCGAGATTCCACCGACGGTCGCCAATTTCATCTTCACGCACTACGAGTACACGGTCTCAGGCGGCGTGGGACAATGGACCGCCGTGCCCACATCCATCGGTGGCACGCCCATTCAGGATACGATCAACGGCTCGGCCACGACTCAGAACTCGAATACGACCAACGAGATCGTCAGCAACGGTGCCGACGTGATCAACGCTGCGGGCACCATGCTCTCCAGCGGGCTGGCGACCATCAACAGCAGCCCGAGCGGCAACACGACCCAAGCGTTCACGCAGGCCAATGTCGACGCGGCTGAACAGGCGCCGATCGAGGCCCTGTTCCCGCAAACGGCGTCCGGCTCCGGCGTGTTCTCCAGCAGTAGCAACCCCGCGGGCACTACGGTCACGGCCGCGATTCCGATCAATTACTCGCCGACGCCGACGACGCAGAGCACCGATTACGCTGCGCCGCCGGTGTTCTATATCCCGTCGGCCTACGCATCCGGCCCGGCGCCGTTGTTGATTAGCGATTCGGCCAGCGGCGATACGATCCACGTCGATTTCAGCAGCGACAGCTCGCAGGTGACGATCAGCGCCGCCGGCTTCAGCCAGACGCTGGCGTCCTCGCTGTTCAGCTCGATCCAAATCGACGGCGGCGGCAATGCCGTGGAAATTTCGGCCCCCGCCGGGAATACGACCGCCGGGTCGATCGATGCACAGTCGCAGCAAGCGTATGCTTGGATTCAGTATTCAGCCTCGGGATCGGTTTCGCCCCTTTCGTCGATCAATGTCAGCGGCGCCCAAACACTGACCATCAACAACAATTCCGGAGTTACCAGCTCGGCCGTTCTGGAGCAGTTGTCGAGCAGCGTGAGCGTGGTCGGCCAGACCGAGTTGACCGACGGCCCGTCGTCGATCGCGCTCGCCAACTACGGTAGCGGCAATGTCACGATCGAGAGCGGCGATGCCCGCCCGTGAGTGGAACAGCGACCACCCCCCCGGTGTCCCGGTCCAGCGAATCTTGAGTGACCAGGCGTACGGTTGTTGCATTGCGAATCTGGGCGGTGCTCGTTACGCCCGACGAAGAAACGGTGCATCGACCTCCGATGCCTCGATGGGGTGACCCGAGTCGCTCTCGGGCCAAGGTTCCTCGAATTCTATCCAATAAATTCCCGAGCTGCGTTTATCCGCGACGCCCTCCGGCGGTGCCGCTACCTTGCCGATCGCACCGCGCATGGGCGAAACAAACCAGGTGTGCAAGACCTGTACATGGTCGCCGATCGCGAACGAGATGCTCATTTAGAATCGACCGAAAAATAACTTCGGTTTTTCCCGGCCCCTCACCCTGCCCTCTCCCGCAAGGGGAGAGGAGTTGCGGAGAAGTTATTTTTCGGTCGATCCTTAGGCACATCCGGATCCGCATTGTGGCGGACTGGCGGCTACAAATTGATTGTTCTTCCCGCTACGGCCAACGCGGCTTCTTTGATGGCTTCGGGCAGCGTGGGATGGGCGTGGCAGGTGCGGGCCAGGTCTTCGCTGCTGGAGCCGAACTCGATGGCTACGGCGGCCTCGGCAATCAGGTCGCCGGCACGCGGCCCGATGATGTGGACGCCCAAGATGCGGTCGGTCTTCGCATCTGCCAGGATTTTTACCAGCCCGTCCGTGTCATCCAGCGTGCGGGCTCGGGCGTTGGCGCGGAACGGGAACTTGCCGACTCGATACTCGACGCCCGCTTCCTTCAATTGTTCCTCGGTCTTGCCGACCGAAGCCACCTCCGGATGCGTGTAGGCCACGCTGGGGATCACGTCGTAATTCACATGACCGTAGCCGGTGGCCAGCCGCTCGACGCAGGCGATGCCTTCTTCCTCGGCCTTGTGCGCGAGCATCGGACCGCGAATCACGTCGCCGATGGCATAGATGCCCGGGGCCGTCGTGGCGAAATGCTCGTCGACCGGAATTCGCCCGCGATCCAGTTCGATGCCCACCGAGGCCAGGCCCAAGCCGTCGGTATTGGGCACTCGGCCGACGGCCACGAGCACGCGGTCGCAGGCAATCGGCTCGCCGCCTTCGTACTCGACGATGCAGTTCTCGCCTTCGGCCCGGGCCGAAGTGACGCGCGTTTGCAGCCGGAACTCGAGCCCCTGCTTTTTCAGGATCTTGAGTGCTTCGCCGGCAATCTCCAGATCGGTGCCGGGCATGATGCGGTCGAGATATTCGAGCACCGTCACGCGGGCACCCAAGCGGCGCCAGACGGAACCGATCTCGAGGCCGATGTAGCCCGCACCGATGACCACCAGGTGTTTCGGAACCGTGGGATAATCGAGGGCCTCGGTGCTGGTGCCCACGCGCGGCCCGTCGAGCGTGACGCCGGCGAGCGCGGCGACCTTGCTACCGGTGGCGATCAGCAGATACTTGGCCTGCACTTCGCGATGGCTGCCGGCGGCGGCTACCGCCACGCGGCCGGGTGCCTGGATGGTGGCATGGCCCAGATAGCGGGTAATTTTGTTCTTTTTGAACAGGCTCTCGATACCCTTCGTGAGCGTGCCGACCACCTGGGTCTTGCGACGGAGCATCGTGTCCAGGTCGAGCTGCAAGTCGCCGGTTCGAATGCCGTGCGTAGCAAACCGCTCTTTGGCTTCGTTGAACAGGTGGCTGCTTTCCAGCAGCGCCTTGCTGGGAATGCAGCCGACGCGCAGGCACGTGCCCCCCAGCGCCGCTTCGCGCTCGACGCAGGCGACGTTCATGCCAAGCTGCGCTGCCCGAATCGCGGCCGTATATCCACCCGGTCCGCTGCCAATCACCAGCAGATCGTGCTGGGCCGTGTCACCTGTGCTCATTTGTTGTCATTCCATTTCATCGGTTGCGGAACGCGCGATCGCTCTTGTGGCGAAGAAGCCAATTCAGCAGTTTGCCGTTGCCGGCCGCGCTTTTCAAGGTGGGTGGTCGACGGGGCCCTGGCAAAAGTGCAGGACAAGAGCCAGGTGTCCAACGAGATTTTATTCATCGGCGCTCCCACCGGAACGGCCACGGCCACGAAGGATATGGTCGTACACAAATTCGGCCGCACGACGTCGTATCGGGCCGGACGAATCAGCAGCGTGATGTTCGACGTGCGACTGACCTACGCCGTGGGCGATGTGACATTCTCGGATCAGATCGCGATCCGAGGCCTTAGCGGACACTCGTTCAGCGCCGCCGGCGACTCCGGCTCCGCAATTCTCGAGCGAGCAACTAACAAGATTGTCGGCCTGCTGTTCGCCGGAACAACGAACAACTCCGTCACGTTTGCCAATCACATCGACGCCGTCCTGGCGCAATTGCGCGTCGCGCTCGTTTGAACGCCCGGCAGGCTCGGATCCACGCACTTGGGCACTCGCTGCTATTTATCTCTTGCCCGCTTGGAGTAGAATCAATTCGTTTCCATTGGCAATCCTCGATCCGGGCGCTCAATGACCAGCGACGACGAGCTACGAGCTTTGAAGCGGCGACACTCCGCCCAGCTTTGGAGCAATCCCAACGTATCGGGCGTCGATATCGGAGTCGATGAGCAGGGCGAGCCTGTCTTCACGGTTCTACTAAAGACCGACGATCCCCAGGTGCGGCAAAGCCTGCCGGGCAAGATCGAGGGGCATCCAGTGTTCTACCACTACGGCCCGGTTGAAAAGCAATAACCCGGTCGTGGCACCGGCGGATGGCGGAGGACGCGCCGTTACTACCGACACCGCTGCAAAAGTTTCTGGCCCTAAATCTCCAGCAGCAGTCGGGCGGGCTGCTCGATTCCGTCTTTGACGCGCCGCAGGAAGGTGACCGCTTCGCGGCCGTCGACAATGCGATGATCGTAGGTCAGCGCCACGTACATCATCGGCCGGATGACAACTTGCCCCTCGCGGGCCACGGGGCGCTCCTGGATCGTATGCAAGCCCAGGATGCCGCTTTGCGGCGGGTTGACGATCGGCGTCGAGAGCAGCGAGCCGAACACGCCGCCGTTGCTGATCGTGAAGGTGCCCCCCTCCAGTTCTTCCAGCTTGATCTTGTTATCGCGGGCGCGGCGGCCGAAATCTTCGATGGCCAGCTCGACTTCGGCAAAGCTCATCCGCTCGGCATTGCGCAGCACGGGCACGACCAGACCCTTGGCACTGGAGACCGCGATGCCGATGTCGTAGTAGTTGTGATACACGACATGGGTGCCGCGAATCTCGGCATTGATCTGTGGGATGGCCTTGAGCGCCTCGATCGTGGCTTTGACAAAGAACGACATGAAGCCCAGCTTCACGCCGTAGGTTTGCTGGAACCCGTCGCGGTGTTCCTGCCGCAGCGCCATCACGCCGCTCATGTCGATTTCGTTAAAGGTCGTGAGCAAGGCGGCCGAGGCCTGTGCCTCGACCAGCCGCTCGGCAATCCGCCGCCGTAGCGGGGTCATCGGCACGGCTTCTTCCTCGCGTCCGCCGCGTGTGAGCGTCTTGCCCGAAATGTCGGGCCGCGCCGGCTTGGCAGGCACGGCCGGAGTCGGGGCGGGGGCCGCCGCGGGAACCGCAGGCGGGGCCGCCGCGTGGCGCTGCACGTCTTCTTTCAACAGCCGCCCACCAGGGCCCGAGGGCTTGACGTCTTCGGCCTTCAGCCCCCGCTCGGCCAGTTCGCGGCGCGCCGCCGGCATGACCTTGGGCGGAACCTCGGGGCCGGCCGGCTTCTCGGCTGCCGGCCGCGCGGGTGTCGGCGGTATCGGGGCGGGCTGGGCCGCGGCTGCCGGCTTGGAAGCGCTGGCAGCGGCCGCGCGCGCGGCGCCGTCGCCTTCTTCCATGTAGCCGATCACCTCGCCGACATTGGCCGTTTCGCCGGCTCGCTTGAGCACTTTGACCACAGTGCCCGCGACGGGCGCCGGCAGTTCGACGGTGGCCTTGTCGGTTTCGATTTCGACCAGGTTTTCATCCTTTTGAACCGTGTCCCCCTCGGCCTTGAGCCATTCGCCGATTTGGACCTCGGTGATCGACTCGCCCACGGCGGGGATTTTCAGTTCGACGCTCATCGCAGAGAGTTCCTCGGGACTGGAGTGGCCACGCTAGTTTTATCGTGCCGGCGGCCGGCTTGGCTAGGAGCCATCTGAATTGTTCGATTTCCGGTCGGATGCCGGCGGATCAGACGCCGCCAAAGGCCTTGGCCAGCAGTTCGGCCTGCTCGCGTTTGTGACCGCTGTGCGAGCCGGTGGCCGGGCTGGCCGAAGCCCGGCGGAAGACGCCGGAGAAGGGGAGCCGGTCGAACAGCTTTTCGCCCACCTGGATCCGCAAATACCGCCAGGCGGCCATGTTTTCCGGTTCTTCCTGCACCCACACCACTGGCGTGCCGTCGGCATACGCCGCCAGCGCGTGGCGGAGTTGCTCGATCGGCAAGGGGGCCAACTGCTCCAGCCGCAGAATCGCCACGTCCTCGCGGCCCGTTTCACGCCGCTTGGCGTCCAGATCGTAATAGACTTTGCCGCTGCAGATGAGCACCCGCTGCACGGCCGAAGTGCCGATGCGGTCGGGGATCACGCGCTGGAACTGCCCCTGGGTCAGGTCGTCGAGCGACGAAACGGCCTCGGGGTTGCGCAGCAAGCTCTTGGGCGTCATCACCACCAGCGGCTTGCGCAGCCGCCGCAGCACTTGCCGCCGTAGGGCATGAAAATACTGCGCCGGCGTCGTCGGATTGATCACCTGCATATTGTCCGAGGCCGACAGCTCCAGAAAACGCTCGAGCCGGGCGCTGGAGTGCTCCGGCCCGTTGCCTTCCAGGCCGTGCGGCAGCAGCAGCACCACGCCGCTCAAGCGACGCCATTTTTCCTCGGCGCTGGCGATGAACTGATCGATGATCACCTGGGCCGAATTGACGAAGTCGCCGAACTGGGCCTCCCAGAGCACCAGCGCATCCGGGTAATCGAGGCTATAGCCGTACTCGAATCCCAAGACGGCCATTTCCGACAACGGGCTGTTGATGATCTCGACCTTGCCCTGGTTGGGCGCCAGGTGCTCCAGCGGAAAGTACTGGTGTCCGTCCTTGACGTCGTGCAGCAGGGCATGCCGGTGGCTGAACGTGCCACGCGTGCAGTCCTGTCCCGACATGCGGATGCGGTGGCCGTCGGTCGCCAGGCTGGCCAGGGCCAGCGCTTCGCCGGCGGCCCAATCCAGCGGCCGCGTGCCGCGGGCCATTTCGGCCCGCAATTTCAGCAGCCGGTCGACTTTGGGATGTGGGTGAAAATCGGGCGGCACGCGCGTCTGAATCTCCAGCAGCCGGCCGGCCCGCTCGCGATCGATGCCCGTCGCGACCTCCTCGACCGCTTTGTCCGGACCGCCGATGTAGTTGACCCAAGGATTGGGAAACATCTCCGGCCGCGGGACGTAGTCTTCGCTGCGGGCCACGCTCAACTCGCGCTCCAACTGCTCGCGCCGCTGCGATTCGATCTTGTCGGCCTCTTCCCGCGTCACGCCGCCCAACTTGAGCAGGTGTTCGAGATACGCTTCGCGCGTCGATTTGTGCTTCTCGATGGCCTGGTACAGCAGCGGTTGGGTGAAGGAGGGCTCGTCGGTCTCGTTGTGCCCGCGCAGCCGGTAGCAGTACATGTCGATCACCACGTCGCGCTGAAATTCCTGGCGGAAATCCATCGCCATGCGCACGACCTGGGCCACGGCCTCGGGGTCTTCGCCGTTGACGTGAAAAATCGGGCTTTGCAGCATCTTGGCCACGTCCGTGGCGTAGGGCGTGCTGCGGCCCTCGCTGGGCGGCGTGGTGAAGCCGATCTGGTTATTGACGATGACGTGGATCGTACCGCCCACGGAATAGCCTTGCAGGCCGCTCATATTGAACGTTTCCTGCACGATGCCCTCGCCGGCGAACGCCGCGTCGCCGTGAACCAGCAGCACCATACCGTGGCGGTGGTCCGTGTCGCGAATGCGATCTTGCTTGGCCCGCATGCGGCCGATGGCCACCGGGTTCACAAACTCCAAGTGGCTGGGATTGAAGCACAGCGACAAGTGGACCTTCTGCCCGCAGGCGGTCGTCCAATCGGCGCTGTGGCCCAGGTGGTATTTCACGTCGCCGCCGCCGGCTTGCAGTTCGGGCGCCACGTCTTCGAACTCGCGGAAGATCAGCCGCGGGCTCTTGGCCATGATGTTGGCCAGCACGTTGAGCCGCCCGCGATGGGCCATGCCCAACACGATCTCGGAGCAGCCCTGCTCGCCTGCCTTTTCGATGGCCAGGTCCAAGAGCGGAATCAGGCTTTCGGCCCCCTCGAGCGAAAAGCTCTTGGCGCCAATGTACTTCTTGACGATGAACTCCTCGAAGATCACGGCATCGGTCAAACGCGTGAAGATCCGCACCTGTTCGCGGCGCGACAGCTCGATGCGGTTCTCCGAGCCCTCCATGCGGTGTTGCAGCCAATTGCGCACCCGCAGATCGTCGATGTGCATAAACTGCGCGCCGATGAAGCGGCAGTAGGTGGTGCGCAGCCGCTTGAGGATGCCGCGCAGCGTCAGCACGTCGGGACCGTAGATCGTGCGGGTCGAAAACGGCCGATCCATGTCGGCTTCGGTCAGTCCGTAGAACTCCAGGTCCAGTTCCGGCGGCACGGGCCGCGGCATGCCCAGCGGATCGAGATTGGCGATCATGTGCCCGCGCACGCGATAGGCGCGGATCAACTGGTCGACGCGGTCTTGCAGCACCGCGACATTCAGCTCTTTGGTCGCGCCGTGGCCGTTGGGCTGCGCCTGGGTCGGAGGGTTGAACATGCTCGAGCGGCGGAACGACGGCCCCACGGCCTGCCGCAGGCTCGACCCGTTCGCCTCGCCCAACGAGTGGAAATACCGCTGCCACTCCGGGGAGACGCTGCTGGCGTCCTCGAGAAAGTCGGCGTACAGGGCCTCGACGAAGCCCAAGCTCATGCTGTTCAACGGTTCTTTGGTCTGTTCCATGATCGGTTTGCAAGTTGAACGAGCAGGCCGACGTGGCCGGCGATCGATTGCCGGCCGCGACCAACTCAACAATGGGAACTCAATTCACGGGCGGGAGTCTTGCTTGCCTATTTTTACATCGGCAGTCGGCCAGCACAGACCGCACCCCGTCGGCGGTTAGACCGCAGCGGGGGTGCATGAGGGTCAGCGAGGTCTTGTAGTGTAGCGATAAAGTGCAGGAAGCACAAAAGGCGGATTGTACGGATCGGAAGCTAGTTATGGTATGATCGGTTCGCAGCGTAGGCCCGGCGAGCCGAGCCGGGCCTGCTGAAGCGTTGCCAATCGCGCGCAATCCGGGCCGCTGGAGCTCGCGACACCTACGCCAGCGGTCCCGAAATTGCAGTCGCCAGCTTTGCCTCCACTGGGGCCGGAGGTTTATGCTAGCGGTCTTGAGCGAGGAGCACGCACGCCATGAGCGACCCCGAAGCCCTTGTGTCGATTTATCAGGCGGCTAATGTTACCGAAGCGCATCTGGTGAAGAACCTGATGCTCGATGCGGGCATTGCTGCCGTCGTGTCGGAAGAGAACGAGCCGTTGGCCGGTCTGAGCATTGCCGCGCCCGACGTGCTGGTCCACCAACGCGATTTTACGCGGGCGGAACAAATCATCGAACAGTACGAGGAGCGGCAAGTGGCCCGCATGGAAGGGCCGCAGTGGAAATGCGATGCATGCGGGGCCATGAACTACGCAGGTTACGACTCGTGCGACACTTGTGGGGTCGAGAAACCGGGCGAAGTACCGTAGGCCCGGCAGGCCCTTCAGTTTCAAAGCGGCGCCCTTCGCGCTTCCAGTGCCGCTGGAGCTCGCGGCACCTACTGAAACGCGACGCACTCCATTGACCCACCCCCAGTCCCTCGCCGACGAAGCCCATCAACCGGCGCTGGCTGCTGCGCCGGTCGATGCAGTGCCGCGTGATCTCGCGGATAGGTATTGCATCGTCGGAGCCGGTTCGTCGGGGCTGGCCGTGGCAAAGAATTTGGCGGCGGCCGGCGTGGCGTTCGACTGCTTCGAGCGCGAAGACGACATCGGCGGAAACTGGTACTTCGGCAAGCCGCACAGCAGCGTCTACCAGTCGACGCATCTGATCTCGTCCAAACGGCTCACGGAATACTCCGATTTTCCGATGCCCCAGGAGTACCCCCAGTTTCCGCACCATCGCCAGGTGTTGGATTACCTGCGGAGCTACACGCGGCATTTCGGCCTCTACGACCGCATCCAGTTCAGCATGGCCATCGAGCGTGCCGAACCGGCCGGCGGCCAATGGCTGGTGACGCTAGCCAATGGGCAGCAGCGGCGCTATCGCGGCGTGATCGTGGCCAACGGCCACAATTGGGACCCGCGGCTGCCCGACTATCCGGGCGTGTTTCATGGCCAGACGCTGCACTCGTCGCAATACAAAACGCCCGATGCGCTGCGGGGCCGGCGCGTGCTGGTCGTCGGGGCCGGTAACTCGGGCTGCGACATTGCCGTCGAAGGGGCGCAACACGCCGACCGTGCTTTCCATAGCCTGCGGCGCGGGTATCACTTCCTGCCAAAATTCCTGGCCGGCAAGCCGGTGGACCAGGTCGGCGAGCGCTTATTGCGCTGGCGGCTGCCGCTGGGCCTGCGCCGGCTGGTCGCCCGCGTCTGGGTGCGGCTGCTGGTCGGACCGCCCACGCGCTACGGTCTGCCACGGCCCGACCATCGGCTGTTCGAGACGCATCCGATCATCAACTCGCAGTTGCCGTACTACGCCGGCCACGGGGATATCTGCATCAAGCCCGAAGTGGCCGAGCTGGCCGGCGACCACGTGCGGTTCGTCGACGGCAGCCAGGAGCGGATTGACCTGATCATCTACGCCACCGGCTTCCGCATCAGTTTCCCATTCCTCGACCAGCGGCATTTGAATTGGCGCGACGGCCGGCCGCAGTTGTATCTCAATGTCTTCCATCCGCAGCACGACTCGCTGTTTTTCTGCGGGCTGATCCAACCGGACAGTGGGCAATTCGGCCTGGTGGATTACCAGGCGCAGTTGATCGCCCGGCTGCTCACCGCCCGCCAGCGCGGGACGCCGGCCGCCGAGCGCTTCCAGCGGGCGATCGTCGCCGCGGACGAGGATCTAGGGGCCGGCATCCGCTACGTCGGCTCGCCGCGGCACCTGCTCGAGGTCGAGCACTTCAGCTACCGCCGCCGCCTCGAGCGCTGGATCGCCGAGCTGGCCACGGCGAGCCGGTAGCGGTGGTGACGGGACTTAGGATTCGTCCGGTCGCCGGCGCCCTCGGCTCATCATGCTCCCAAACCGGGCGGCCATCGATTATGATGGGACGGCTTTCACGGGCCAACCATCCTTTGCTGCTCACCCGGAGATCGACACCTTGGGCCATCATCAAACGCGCGAGCATCGTCGGGGCCGCAATTCGTATCATCAAATCGGCCTGGTTCGCGGCCAGTTCGGCAATGTGCCGGAAGACAAGTGGCTGGCCTGGCTGGCCGAAACC
>DATCFX010000437.1:0-3386 GCA_036509275.1 Pirellulales bacterium
GGACCTGGCGCCTGAAAGGCCACCGCCGCAAGAGTCCGCCCGCGAGCCGTGACCGTGGCCGCCGAGAGTTCGGCTTCATGCGGATCGTCCGCCTGTCTGGCATCCTGGGCCACCGGCTGGCTGAGCGATTGCGCCCACGACGAGCCAGGAGGGGCAACCAAACGGACATCCACCTCCGGCAAGTCATGCGAGGCGTCGCCCTGCTGGTCGCCCGCTGGACCGATAGGCAGACCGAAACCGACTTCGTCGAAATCAGTTTCAATCAATAGTCGCAACAGTTCTCGGTCTTGTGCGGCAAGGGCTGCCGACCCGCTGGTCGTAACCAATGGTATTCCGATGATGCCCGTGCGACTGGCAGTCGAGCTACTGCCCGGCGAGCCGCTGCCTGAATTCGAATGGCTCGCGACCCCACTGCCCAACGACAGGCCGCCCAACGAGAGGCCGCCCAACGAGAGGCCGCCCAACGAGAGGCTGCCCAACGGTAGATTCAGCAGCGTGGAGGTGCTGGCGTGTTCGCCCGAGTCGGCGGTTTGTCCGGTCGCTCCAGACATCGCACCGCCAATCTGCACCGAAGCCAAGCCGGCCAGATTGAGAGAAATCCCCGGAGCCGATTCCGACGACGAGGAATCGTCAGCCGCGTGGGCCGGTGAATTGCCGACTGGGCTGGCCGCGGATGTTGCACTTGCGGATATAGCAGTTGGCTGCAGGAGGCCGGTGAGCGGCCCAAGCGTCGAAAGCAGCGCGGTCGGCGCGGACTCTAGCGCGCCCAGCAGCGAGTTGCCGCTCAGCAGTAGTCGGCCTTCGAGGCACTCGACCTGCAACCGGCACCAGCGATTACCGCCGCGACGCTTGCTCGGCGTTGCGGCCGGTTTACCTTCACTCCGTCGACGATTGCGCCACATGATGCGGTCTCCGTCCGCAAAGACCACGAATTAAATTAGAATCCTACGCTTCTGATCCTACCCGGATGCAATTACCCGCGTCAATCGGGTAGCCCGCCTCGCCCGCAAAACGCCGACGGCCGACCGACGTGAGCCGGCCAGTCGCCACGGCCGGTTGTCTATCCTAGGCCAATTATACGGTCGAGCGGAGCCCGGGGCTGCCCGAATCGCAAGCCGACGCAGGGAATCGAGCGTTTTTTCTGCCCAACCGATCGGTCGCGACGGTAGATTAGCGTTTGGAGGCTCGCACACCCGGCAGGGTGGACGGCCCTGGATCCCCCGCCATTGGCGGATCCCGGACCGATCGGTCCGTGCGGATTTGAGGGGGGTACGGCAGCTATGACTGAAGTGCGTCGGCTGGTTTGTTTTGCGCGGCGCCGACTGATGTTGCAATGCTGGCTTCGCGCACTGCCCTGGGGCTTGTCGGGTGGGTTGCTGCTGGCCTGTGCGTTGCTGGCGATGGATACGTTTCTGCCCTTGGGGGCGCCGGCCTGGCTTTGGCCGGTTGCCGGTGCCGCGACGGGCCTGGCGACTGCGAGCGTCTGGACTTGGCGGCGGCGGCCAAGCGAGTTGGAAGCGGCTATTGAAATCGATCGCCGGTTCGGCCTTAAGGAGCGCGTGAGCAGCAGTTACGCACTCGATCCAGCCGCGTGCGATTCGCCGGCCGGCCAGGCGCTGCTGCAAGACGCCCGCGCCTCGCTGGAGCGGTTGCCCCTGGCTGGGCAATTTCGATTATCGCCGGGCCGCTGGCTATGGTTGCCCGTTGTGCCGGCCGCCGGGGCTTTAGCGGTGGCATTTCTATTGCACCCGGCCGTTGATGCCGGGCGCCAGGCCGCGGCGGCGACGCCCCAGCAAAAGCAGATTGAGCGTTCGACCGAAGCGCTCCGCAAGAAGCTTGCCGGGCAGCGGCGGCAGGCCCAGCAGCAGGGGCTCAAAGCGGCCGACGAGCTGTTTGCCCGGCTCGAGCAGGGTACGCGGCGACTGAGCGAGGCGCAGACGGCCGATCGCAAGCAAGCGCTTGTCAAATTGAACGATCTAGCCAAGGAGCTGTCGCAGCGCCAAGCGGATCTGGCAGCCGGCCGCAAACTGGCCAATCAACTGCGGCAACTACAGGGGCTGGGCCAGGGGCCCGCCGAACAACTAGCCAAAGCGCTCGAGCAGGGCGATCTGGGGCGCGCCGCGCGCGAGCTTCAGACACTGGCCGAAAAGTTGAAGCGCGGCGAACTGGACGACGCCGGCCAGCGGCAATTGGCCGGGCAACTCAACCAGCTCGCGCATAAGCTGGCCGAATTGGCCGAGGCTCAACGCAAGCTCGAACAAGACCTGAAGCAAGAGATCGCCGAGCAGCGGGCCGCCGGCCGGCCGGCCGAGGCCGATCGACTTCAGCAGCAGTTGGACCAACTCGACCGGCAGCGGCAGGCCCAGTCGCTGGAAAAGCTGGCCGCGAAGCTGGGGCAATGCGCGGATTGTTTGCAAGGCAAGCAAAGCGGCCAGGCGGCCAGCCATCTCGCCGAATTGCAAGACGAGCTGAACAAGTTAAGCACCGAGTTGGCCGAAAACAAGATGCTCAACCAGGCCCTGGACGAAATCGCCGACGCGAAAGACAGTATGACGTGCAAAGGTTGCGGCGGCGCCGGCTGCCGCGAGTGCCAGGGCCGCGGCTACGGGCAGAAAGTCGGCAACGGGCTGGGACCTGGCATCGGTCATGGCCGCGGCCAGGGCCTGGCCCCGGACGAAAAGACCGATACCTCGAGCTACGATACGCGCGTGCGCCAAAAAGTTGGCCGCGGCGCTGCAGTGGTCACCGACCTGGTGACCGGCCCCAACACGCGGGGACGCGTGCAGCAGCGAATCCGCGATCAATGGGCGGGGGTCGCCGGCGAAGAAGCCGATCCGCTGGCCGACCAGCCGCTGCCGGCCGAATATCGCGAACATGCCAAAAAGTACTTCGACACGCTGCGCGAAGGCCGCTGAAGCGCTTACTCGTAGCGGGCCGCTTGGGGAACGAACGCAAAAGAACTTCCCGATTTCATTGCCCCTCACCCTGCCTCGCTCGCACGCGGCGAGGGATTTGCGGAGAAGTTATTTTGCGTTCGTTCCTTATTCCTTGGCCCGTTTGGGAATCGTGAACGTATACAGCATCGTCACGGCGCCGGCCGAGAGCAGGCTCCAAGGCGCCCAATCGGGCGGCACGAGATCGCGGCTATGCGCGCCGAGCCGGCTGGCCACCGGCGCGGCATCGTGGTTCGCCAGCACGGCCTTTTCGATGAGCAGGCACTCGACGCCCAGCAGGCAGCAATAGAAGCCCAGGGCAATGAACATGGCGCGCCACATCGTCGATTGCGCTCCTGCCCTGGCTGGGCAAATCGGGATTGGCGCTGAGGAATGAACCTTTTTTTCGCGCCGACCGTAACAATTGCCGGCGGCTGCTAGCCGGCTATCGGA
>DATCFX010000438.1:0-1035 GCA_036509275.1 Pirellulales bacterium
GGGTTGCGGAGAAGTTATTTTTCGGTTGATCCTCAGTGGGCGGTCCAGCCGCCGTCGACCACCAGCAGGCTGCCGGTCATGTAGCTCGAAGCGGCGCTGGACAGGAAGATGGCGGCGCCTTGAATCTCTTCCAGTTCGCCCCAGCGGCCGAGCGCCGTGGCGCCGATGATGTGCTTGCGCGCTTGCTCCGTGTCGCGGATCGGCTCGTTCATCGGCGTGAGAAATGGGCCGGGACAGATGGCGTTGCAGGTAATGCCGAAGGGGGCCAGCTCCAAGGCCAGCGCCTTGGTCATCAGCGAGACCGCGCCTTTGCTCGCCGTGTAGGGCGTGCGATCGGCCAGCCCCACGATGCCCAGCGTGCTCGACAAATTGACGATCCGGCCCCAGCGCTGCTGCTTCATCTGCGGCACCACGGCCCGGGTCGTCAGCCACAGGCCGCCCACGTTCACGTTCTGCACTTGCTGAAACTGCTCGTAGGAAAGTTCGTCGATCGCGCCACGGATATTGATGCCGGCATTGTTGATGAGAATATCGACGCGGCCGAATTCGGCCAGCGTGCGCTCGAGCATGGCCGCCACATCGGCGGGCTGGCTCACGTCGGCGGCCAGGCCGATGGCCCGGCATGCATAATCGCGACGGATTTCCTCGGCCGCGGCTTGCGCTTCGTCCGCGTGCCGGCTGACCAGCGCCAGCTCCGCGCCGGCCGAAGCCAGGCCCTCAGCCATCGCCTTGCCAAGGCCTTTCGAGCCGCCGGTGATCAGGGCGACTTTTCCCGTCAGATCAAACTGCTTGATGCCGGGCAACATGCCAAAGCCTCCCCCCGCGTGTTGTCTGGCCGAGTCGTTTGACGCCGCCGGCCGGCTTCAGTAGCGTGCATGGTGAAAAACAAGCGTGAACACCAACGCAGCCGGCCCCCGCCGAATCGTGATACCGGAACTTCGCTGGAACCGCCAGGGGCGTGATTCGAGCACGCGACCGCCGAAGGCACAGTAATGAATGCCAATTGGTAGGCCCGGCGAGCCGAGCCGGGCCTGT
>DATCFX010000439.1:0-2928 GCA_036509275.1 Pirellulales bacterium
TCACCCAGTCGGGCCCGCCGTCGTAGCAACTGAGCGTCTTATACGACTGGTCGTCGGCGTAAATGAATAGAATGTTCGGCCGCTTCTTGGTCGCCTGGTCGGCGGCCACCGTCGGCCGGCCGAGCAGCGCCACGAACGCAAGCACGAGAACCACGGGACAAAACAGCACGCGCATGATTTGGAACCTCGACGAGCGGCGTGGCGGGACAGCAATGCAAGACGCCATTCTTGCTCGCCGCGGGCGCGCCGGCAAGCAACTTTCAGCCGGCAGCAGCGACGCGCGCCACAAGCCCACGGATTGCAATCCGTGGGGTTTTCAGCGTGGGAATGCGGCGTCCAGAAGTGCCGCGAGGTGCCGGCACCTACGCGGCGTCGGCCAGTGACTGCGGCTTCGCGGCGGCCGGCGGGGAAAATTCCGCCAGCAGTTTTTCCAAGCGCGCTTCCAGCGTTTCGAGCTGGCTCAGCGCCTCATCCTGCCGGGCCTCGAGTTGGGCCAACAGGTCGTTGCGGTCGGAAGCAATACGCATGGGCAAACGCTGGCAGAATTGGGCGGGAAGCATTCTGTCGATGGCCGCTTGATGAGCATCGACCGCCTCGCCCACGGCGGTTGAGCCGGTTCGGACTGACTGGGCCAGTAGCATCCCCACCGCAGGACCACCTATGCCGGTCGGATAAACCATGCAAGCCAGCATCCAACCGGGCGCGGCCAGACCTTCAGCAAAGCCTGCGTGAATTGCCAACTCGCGGTTGCCGGTGATTGCCGCCGGTTGACCGTCTGACAACGCCCAGGGATGATGGCACGACGTTTGCCGCTAGCAGCGCGCTCACGCGCTTCGACCTTCAACTTTTATTGGAACCGTGATGCCTAGCGTTCAAATCGCACGCCGCTTGCCGGTAGGGGCCGAGTGCCAGGCCGGCGGAGTTCACTTCCGTCTCTGGGCGCCGAAACGCCGTAAGGTCGAAGTCGTCGGCCGTGAGTCCAAGGCCCACTGCTGGACGCTGACGCCCGAGGGCGACGGCTACTTTTCGGGCTTGATTCCCGATCTCAGAGCCGGCTTCCGCTATCGCTTTCGCCTGGACGACGAAGACCAACTTTATCCCGATCCGGTCAGCCGCTTTCAGCCCGAGGGCGTACACGGGCCATCGGAAGTCGTCGACCCCGGCGGCTTTACTTGGACTGACGCAGACTGGGACGGCCCGGAGTTGCTGGGGCAAGTCGTGTATGAAATGCATATCGGCACCTTCACGCCCGAGGGCACGTATCGCGCGGCGGCCGAGCACCTGGCTTATCTCAAGGACTTGGGCATCACGACCGTCGAAATCATGCCGGTAGCCGACTTTGACGGGGAGTTCGGCTGGGGTTACGACGGCGTCGATCTCTACGCGCCGACCCGACTTTACGGCCGGCCCGATGACCTGCGCGAATTCGTCAACCGGGCGCACTCCCTCGGCTTGGCCGTGATTCTGGACGTGGTTTACAACCACCTGGGGCCCAGCGGCTGCTATCTGCGTATCTTTGCCGACGAGTATTTCACCGACCGGCACAAGAACGAATGGGGCGAAGGCATCAACTACGACGATCACGGCTCGGGCCCCGTGCGCGAGTTCTTCGTCTCGAACGCCGGTTATTGGATCGACGAATTCCATTTCGACGGGCTGCGGCTGGACGCCACGCACGCCATTGTCGACGACTCTGCCGAGCACGTGCTGCTGGCCATCAGCCAAGAGGTGCGGCGGGCGGCCGGAGCGCGGCGAACGTGGATCGTGTCGGAAAACGAAACGCAGGAAACCGGCCAGATCACGCCGATCGAAGACGGCGGCTATGGTCTGGACGCGGCTTGGAACGACGACTTCCATCATGCGGCCCGCGTGGCCATGACGGGGCAAAATGAATACTACTATGCCGACTATCGCGGCACGCCGCAGGAGCTGATTTCGGCCCTTCGCTGGGGCTATCTGTTCCAGGGGCAATGGCACGTCACGCAGCAAAAGCTGCGCGGCACGCCGGCCTACCACGTGCCGGCCGCCCGGTTCGTCACGTTTCTGGAAAATCACGATCAGACCGCCAATTCCGGCCAGGCGCTGCGCGTCCACCAGCTCACGTCGCCGGGCCGGTATCGCGCGATGACGGCGCTGCTGTTGCTCGCGCCGGGTACGCCGATGCTGTTCCAGGGCCAGGAGTTCGCCTCGACGCGGCCGTTCTATTACTTCGCCGACCACGAGCCGGAGTTGGCGCGGCTGGTGTGCGAGGGGCGCGTCGAGTTCCTGAAAAAGTTTCGCAGCCTGGCCGATCGGCAGCTCTGCGACTTTGCCAACCCGGCCGATCGTCAAACATTTTTGGCCTGCAAGCTGGACCTGGCCGATCGCGAGCGTCATTCGGGAGCGCTGGCCTTGCACCGCGACTTGCTTGCGATGCGTCGAGAAGACCCGGTGTTCGCCGCCCAACGCGGCGACCGCGTGCAGGGAGCCGTGCTGGCCGCCGAGTGCCTGGTCTTGCGCTTTTTTGGAGCGGAGCACGGCGACCGGCTGCTGTTTGTCAATCTCGGAGCCGGCCAGCGCGGCTATTCGGCCGCCGAGCCGCTGCTGGCTCCACCCGGCGGAAGCAAGTGGGAACTGCGCTGGTCGAGCCAGGATCCGCGTTATGGCGGTCCCGGCACGCCGCCTTTGGACACGCGCGAGGACTGGTATCTGCCCGCCCACGCCGCCGTGTTGCTGGCCAGCAAAGGGACCTCACCCTAGCGGGAAGTCCAGCGGCAACCATCCTTAGGACCGACCGAAAAACAACTTCCGTTTTTCCTGGCCCCTCACCCGGCCCTCTCCCGCAAGGGGCTTTGCCCATAAAGTCCAATCGAAGCATTTCGTAGGGTGTGTCGAGCGCAGCGAGCCGCACCAACTTCCGGACGTGGTGCGTCTCGCCTTCGGCTCGAC
>DATCFX010000440.1:0-1367 GCA_036509275.1 Pirellulales bacterium
TGGCGCGCGAGACCGACCCGCGCTTCGAGCCGTTGATCCCCCCCAACGCCGAAGCGGTGCTGTGCATCGAAATGGACGGCGACGAGCCGGTCGAAGTGCGCGACCGGCTGCGGTTGGCCGTGGAGCGCGTGCGCGGCAAAAAGCGGCTCGCCTTCGATGCCCGCCAATCGGCCGGCGGCGAAGAGATGCAGTTGTTCGAGCAGTTGTCGCGCAAGGTCGTGCCCACGCTCTATCGGCTCAAAGGTCCCACTCGGGCGTTGCCTTTCGTCGAAGATTTTGCGGTTCCGCCCGAGACGCTCACGCGCTTTCTGGTCGAGATGCAGAACGTGCTCAAGCGCCACCAGGTCACCGCCACGCTCTACGCGCACGCCGGCCACGGCCAGATCCACCTGCGGCCGTTTCTCGACCTGGGCGATCCAGCCCACGTGCGATTGATGGAACTGCTGGCCGGCGACTTGTACGAAGCCGTGCTCCAGGTCGGCGGCACCATTAGCGGCGAACATGGCGCGGGCCTGAGCCGCACCGCGTTCATCCCGCGCCAATATGGCGAGCTGGCCCAGGTCTTCGGGCAAATCAAACGCATCTTCGACCCCGCCAACATTCTCAATCCGGGCAAGATCATCGGCCAGGATCCTTACCTGCTGACGCGCAATTTGCGGCCGGCCAGCGAAGTGCCGCCGGAGGTGCCCGCCGAGCCGGCCACCGGCGGCGAGACGCCCCGGCAACTGGTCGAGTTGCACTTGAATTGGACGCAGACGGAAGTCGAGCAGGCGGCCCGCAACTGCAATGGGTGCGGAGCTTGCCGCTCGCAAGAGGCGGGCACGCGGATGTGTCCGATCTTTCGCTTCGCCCCCGCCGAAGAGGCTTCGCCCCGGGCCAAAGCCAACATGATGCGCGGGCTGTTCAACGGCCAGTTGGATCCCAACGCGCTGAAGCGGCCCGAGTTCAAGGCCGTCGCCGATTTGTGCGTCAACTGCCAGATGTGCCGGCTCGAATGCCCGGCCAGCGTCGATATCCCCAAGCTCATGCTCGAGGCCAAAGCCGGCTTTGTGGCCAACGACGGCCTGCGGCTGGGCGATTGGGTGCTCACCCGGCTCGACTTTTTTAGCGGACTGGGTTCACTGCTGGGGCCGCTGGCCAACTGGGCCATCGGCAATCGCCAGGCCCGCTGGCTGCTGGAAAAGACGATCGGCCTGGCCCAGGCCCGCAAGCTGCCGCGGTTTGCCGCGCGCAGCTTTATCCGCCGCGCGCATCGCCGCCGGCTGACGCGGGCCACGCGCCGCAGCGGCCGCAAAGTGCTGTACTTTGTCGACACCTACGCCAATTTTCACGATCCCCAGTTGGGCGAAGCGCTGGTCGCCGTGCTC
>DATCFX010000441.1:0-1196 GCA_036509275.1 Pirellulales bacterium
CGGACTGGGATGGGGGTTAGCGCTGAGCGTCATTCTGTGCTTGATGGCCACGACCTTTGCCCGCAACCGGCTGTACCAGCATCCAGTGGATCTTTGGGCGGATACGATCGTCAAAGCCCCCGGCAATCCACGGCCGCACAATAGTTTAGGCAAGGCCCTGTTTAGCGAGGGCCAATTTGCCTTGGCCGAGCAGCAGTATCGCGAGGCGATCCGACTCGATGCGGGCGATGCGGCCGTTCATCACAACCTGGGGGCGGCGCTGGCCAAACAGGGCCGGCTCGACCAGGCGATCGTGCAGTACCGCGAAGCGATCCGGCTGAATCCGAACGATTCGACGGCCTACAACAATCTGGCGGTCGCGTGCGAACAGCAAGGACGCCGGGCCGAGGCGGTGAGCGCCTATCAAACCGCGCTGGCGCTGGGTCCCCACTACGCCAGCGCCCGAATGAACTACGGCATCCTGCTGACCCGGCAGAAAAAGTTCGCGGCGGCCGAGGCGCAGTTTCGCAGCGCCATCGCCGACTATCCGAAGCTGGCCCGCCCGTACAACTTGCTGGCGGCCGTCTTGATGGCCAAAGGCCGGGCGGCCGAAGCCGAGGCGGCCGTGCGCCGGGCGATTGAACTTGATCCTCAGTTTGCCGACGCCTTTGACAACCTGGGCAAGCTCTTGTACGGCCGCTCGAACTACGGCCAGGACAAGGCACTCTTGGACGCCGCGCTCACCGCAGTCCAGCAGGCCCTGCGCATCGCCCCGGCAGCGAGCAGTCCGCATAATACGCTGGCGATTTTGCTGGCCGCGCGGGGCCAGCGCGAGCAGGCGGCCGTGCAGTTCCGCGTGGCATTAAAGTTGGACCCCAATAACTCCGACGCCAAGCGCAATCTGGCCGCGCTAATGGCCGGCCACTGATGCCCTCGACCACCGGTCTGGCGGCTGGCGCTCAGTCGTTGAGCCAACTGCCGACTTTATTGAGCACGAAGTCGATCGCGGTGACATGGTCCGTGTTGAAGCCGGACGAACTATACGCCGTGGCCAGGGCAAAGCCGCGAGCCACGTTCGTCTCGCCGGTGGTGGTCTTCGTAGCGCTGTTGCTGGAGGCCGCGAGATTGCTGTTGCCGGTGCCGGGCAAAAACACGACTTCGGTGTTGGCTCCGGCGCCGACGCCAATGACGGTGGTGAAGCCGTCGGCCCAGGCGGC
>DATCFX010000442.1:0-2597 GCA_036509275.1 Pirellulales bacterium
CTCGCCGGCATGCCGCGGCATGGCATCGGCCGGGCGCTCAAGGTGTCGAAAGAGGAAATCGTGGCCCTGCTGGTCGCGTTGCGATTGTTCGTCGAAGGAGCCTACGGCCGCGACTCGACGAAAGCCATGCGTGCCCAACTCGGCCGGATCGCCGAAGCAGTCGAAACGCCCGCGCTGCGATTTCGGTTTGTCATGCACGCCGACGAGTTTCCTCTTTTAGAGATTTCGGTAGATGAGTCTCTGCAGGGGTTTTCGGCCTTTGAACTCTGCCGGCGGCTGCGTGCGGGCAAGCCGCCGGTACACGTAGGGCAGGGCCGGCTGAGCCAAGGCCGGCTAATCATCAATCCGCTCCATCTCGACGACGACAGCACCGCGGTCTTCATTCGCCGCTTCAACGAGGAGCTCGCGCGATGAATTGGCTAGATCGTCGGCAGTGGCTCGTCCGGCTCGGCAATGGCGAAACGATTGCATCGTTGTGCGCGGCGGCCGGAATCGCACGCGACGAGTTCGATCGGTGGTGGCAGGCCGAGTGCCGGCAGCGCGTGCCTGCGGCCAGTGGCTCGCGGCACGTGGCCGGGATCGGCGGCCGCGTCCAAATCGGACGCGACCGCTGGGGCATTCCGCATGTTCGCGCCGCCGGCGATCGCGACCTGTTTGTCGGCTTCGGTTATGCCACGGCGGCCGATCGGCTGTTCCAATTGGATTACGTTCGCCGGCGAGCGCAAGGCCGCCTGGCCGAAATCCTCGGTCCCACGGCGGTCGAATCCGACGTGCTGTCCCGCACCATCGGGCTTGGGCGGATCGCGCAGGCCGAGTGGTCCGCCCTACCTCCGGAGACGCAAGCTCTAGTCGAGGCGTATTGTGCCGGGGTCAATGCGTGCATCGACGACAGCCGCGATCATTTGCCGATCGAATTTGCGCTGCTCGATTACGAGCCGGAGCCTTGGCAGCCGACGGATTGCCTGGCCATTGTCGGCGACTTTCGCTGGTATCTAACCGGCCGCTTGCCCGTGATCGCGGTGCCGGAATTGGCCAGGCGGCAGTTGGGCGACGGCCCGCTGTATCGAGCTTTTCTGACTGGCGAAGCCGACGAAGAGAGCATCCTGCCGCCGGGATCCTACCGCCCAGGGCCGCTCTCGGACCGAGTCGGCACGTCCTCCGGCAGCAGCGACGACGGCCACGGCAGCAACAACTGGGTGTTGGCCGGATCGCGTTCGGCCAGCGGTCGGCCGCTGTTGGCCTGCGACCCACACATCCCGTTTGCCGCCGTGTCGATTTGGCACGAGATCGTCTTGCACGGCGATTCGCTAGCCGTGGCCGGCGTGGCCTTGGCCGGCATGCCGGGCGTGATGATCGGCCGCAACCGCCGCGTGGCCTGGGGCCTGACCAACAACATCTGCTCGCTCCGCGACCTGTACCAGGAGCAAACATCGCCCGAGCACGCCGACAGTTTTTTTTACGACGGCCGCTGGGAGCCGGCCTGGCGGCGCGAGGAAGTGATTCGCGTGCGCGGCGGCGCGGAAGTGCGCAAGACGGTCCGTGGGTCGCGCAACGGCCCGATCGTCGACGAACTGCTGCCGCCGGCGGCGCGCGGCACGGGGCCGGTGGCTCTGCGCTGGGTCGGCTTCGAGCCTTGCGGCTGGGTCGCCGCGCTGATCGCCATGAACCGCTCGCAATCGTGCGACGAATTTCGTCAGGCGATCCGGCCGTGGCATGTGCCGACCTTGAACCTCGTGTTCGCCGACGTCGATGGCAATCTCGGCCTGCAAACGACCGGCCGGATTCCGATCCGCCGCGTCAGCGAGCGCGGCTATCGCCCGGGCTGGGATCCGCAACATCAATGGGACGGCTACATCCCGTTCGAGGGCTTGCCGCATCTGACGAATCCCAGCAGCGGCTATGCCATTAGCGCCAACAATCGGCTGGCGCCCAACGATTATCCCTTTCCGCTGTCCGGCACCTGGGCCAGCGGCTATCGGGCTCGGCGCATCCGCGAGCAGATCGAAGCCCAAGCCCGGCTCGAAATTGCCGATTGCCAGCGGCTGCAATACGACGTGTGCTCGCTGCGCGCGGCGGCAGCCGTTCCGCCGCTGTTGGCGGCGCTTAAGGGCGATACCGACGCCCGGGCCGTTCGCGCGGCGGCCCTGCTCGCCGATTGGGATTTTCACGTTCGCCCGGAATCGGTTGCGGCTGCGATTTTCAATGTGTTTTTTCAGCATTGGAGTTGCACAGTTGCCGCCGAGCGGTTCGACCCGGCGGCCGTGGAATTGGCGGCGGCCAATGCCGGCGGCCTGGCCGCAGAATTGCTCGTCGCCGATCCGCTCGGCTGGTTCTACCGCCGCGAGCGCGGCCAGGCCATTCGCGACGCCTTTCATGCGGCGCTCGGCGAACTGACACGGAGGTTAGGAACCGAAATCGGCGGCTGGCAGTGGGGTCGGCTACACATGCTGGTGGAAAAGCACTTTCTCTCCGCGCACGGGGACGTGGGCCAACTGCTCGACCGCGGCGGCACGCCCGTCATGGGCGACGGCCACACCGTCAGCGGCAACGCGGCCGATGCCGATGGTGCCGCGTACCTGGGGCCCGGCTATCGGCTG
>DATCFX010000443.1:0-1044 GCA_036509275.1 Pirellulales bacterium
GGCGTGCCGCAATCGGCGTTGGCGGCGCAGGGCCACTATCAGTCGTGCGGCCCGCTTGGCTCCTGCGGCATCATGCCCGGCATGCCGACCACCGGCGGCCGGCCGGATATCGGCTTGCTGCCACTGTGGGATCTCTACTGGCTGCAGACACAGAGCGCCCAGGCAGCCGCCTATGCGATGGCCCAGGCCGACGCGGCCGGCAGCATCCCCTGGCATGTGGAGCAGTCGCCGGGCGTGCCGGTGCAGGTGAATTCGAACCAGTCGGGTTTCTGGGCGGATGACCGATGCTCGGCATGGAACAGCCCATGCAGCCCGATGTCGTACAGCGCCGCCGAAAACGGCTCCGGCATCCAGCCGGACACCGCGCACCAGCCCGAGCTGGCCTACACCGCCTATCTGTTGACCGGTCAGCATTACTATCTGGACGAGCTGGCGGCGCAGGCGGGCTATTCGGAAACGGCCAGTTCGCCCTACTACATCCGTACCGCGAATGGCACGGTGAAATCCGGTGATCTGGTGGTCGGCGAAAATCAGCAGTTGCGGGCCAGTGCCTGGTCGGTTCGCGAGCTGATGCTGGCCGCCCTCGCGGAACCGGATGGATCGGCGTTGCAGTCCTATTTCGCGAAAGCGACGACCGACAACATGGCTTACACCGCGACGCTCGCGGGCAACCCGGCCAAGGGCCAGTTGATCGGGTGAGTCACCGACAATCTCGGCAGCGGCCAGCTGCCAACTTGGCAGAACGACTTCGTGGCGCTGACAGTGGAGTGGGCGGTCCACGCCGGTGTTCCGGGGGCGCAGGCCGCGCTGACGGCCATGACGCCGTTCCTGGTCAATCGCTTCCTGCAACCGGCAGGTACGTTCTCGCCGTTCAATGCGACCTGCTACTACCTACCGATCGGAACAAGCGGAACGCACCTGTTCACGACATGGGCGCAGGCTCAGCAGGCCGCGATCGCGGCCGGTGTATCGAACAGCAGCCATCCGCCCGGCACCTGGCAGTTTGACTACGGGGTGGCCGCTACCAGCGTCGTGCGCGGCCTT
>DATCFX010000444.1:0-1942 GCA_036509275.1 Pirellulales bacterium
CGATCAGGAGCTATAGCCATGTCGAAAAAGACAACCGGTCTTCATCGGCGTCGATTTTTGAAGACCGCACTTTCGGCGGGCGCCGCGGTCATGGCGCCGACAATCATCCCCAGTTCCGCCCTGGGCCGCAACGGTGCGGTCCCTCCCAGCGAGCGGATCGTCGTGGGTGGCATCGGCATCGGCCACCGCGGAACGTATGACCTGGGCTGCTTCCTGGAGCAAAAGGACGTCCAGTTCGTGGCCGTCTGCGATATCAAGGAGGAGCGTCGCACCGCGATCAAGAAAACGGCCGACGAGCACCACGGCAATCAGAACTGCGACACCTATCGCGACTTTCGCCACTTGCTCGACCGCAAAGACATCGACGCCGTGCTGATCGCCACGGGCCCCAACTGGCACGCCACCGCCGCGATGTACGCGGCCAAGGCCGGCAAGGACATGTATTGCGAAAAGCCCTGCACGAAGAACATCGCCCAAAGCCTGACGCTGGTCGACGTAATCAACCGCACGGGCCGCGTGTTCCAGGTGGGCACTCAGCGCCGCAATCTGCCGCATTTCGCCTATGCCTGCGAGTTGGCTCGCACCGGCAAGCTCGGCAAGCTCAAGACCCTCTACGCCCATCCGCGCGGAATGACCGCCCTGATGAGTGGCTGGCTGCCGGCCGAGCCCGAGCCGGCAAAGGAAGTCGTGGATTGGAACATGTATCTCGGCCCCGCGGCCTGGCGGCCGTTCAATCAAAAGCTGCTCGACGGCTTCAATTTCGAAAAGGGCGGCGGGCTGGTGGGCGGCGGCGTGCTCGAGTGGGGTTCGCACTGCGTGGATCTCTGCCAATGGGCCGTCGGCGATCGCCCGGCGCCGGTCGAATATAACCCGCCCAAGGACGGCCAGATCGTCACGCGCTACGACAATGGCATCGAGCTGATCTTCCGCGAAACCGGCTGGCTGCCGTTGGGCTCGTGCCCGGTGCGGTTCGAAGGTACGACCGGCTGGGTCGAAGCGGGCGACAGCGGCAAGCTGGTGCTCAGCTCGCCGGCTTTGCTCGCCGGACGTAAGGTTGCCGAGATCGACGGCTACCCGGCCACGTTCCACGTCCGCGATTTCCTGGATTGCGTCAAGTCGCGCAGCCGCCCCAAGGGCAATGTCGAGGCGGCTTGCCAGGCGCATATCGCCTGCCACGCCGCGAACATCGCGCTCTTCCTGGATCGCAAAGTCACTTACGATCATAAGACCAACGCGTTTGTCGGCGACGAACCCGCCAACCGATTGCGGTCGGAGGCCCTGCGCGAGCCGTGGAGACTCTAATCCGGCCACGCGCTTCGTACCAATCGCACACACCGATTCATTCGACGATAAGGATTCCCTCCATGCACACGACTCGATCATTGACACGCTCGCGCATGCTTCTCTCGGCACTGGTGGTGCTGGCCGCCGCCTCGGTGCAAGCTGCCGAAAGCCCCCGTGCGGATCAAGAAAAAGAACGCGGGCTGATCCAACTGCTCCAATCCGACGCGCCGCCGGCCGACAAGGCCCTGGCCTGCAAGCAACTGGCGATCTACGGCTCACCGGCGGCAGTGTCCGAGTTGGCCAAGCTGTTGACCGACGCGCACCTGGCCTCCTGGACGCGAATCGCGCTGGAAGCGATTCCGGGACCGGCAGCCGATGAAGCCCTGCGCAACGCGATTCCCAAGCTGCAAGGCCTGCTGCTGGTTGGCACGATCAACTCGATCGGCGTTCGCCGCGACGCCGCCGCCGTCGAGGCGTTGAGCGGGCGGTTGCAGGACCAGGATGCCGAAGTCGCATCCGCCGCCGCGGTGGCCTTGGGCAAGATCGGCAATGCTGCCGCGACCAAGAACCTGCGGCAAGCGTTGGCCGGCGCCCCGCCCGCGGTCCGCTCGGCGGTCGCCGAAGGTTGCGTGCTGTGCGCGGAACGCCTCTTGGCAGA
>DATCFX010000445.1:0-1423 GCA_036509275.1 Pirellulales bacterium
CCGGCGTCGCAGGTTAAGGCCCCCGCCGAACCGGCGGCAGTCGCCGGCACAAAGTTGTCGTTGACCTCGACGGCAGACAGTCGGCAACGCATCCCCAGCACCGAGGCGCAGCATTCTGCATTGAGCACGATCAAGGCGGTCTTCGCGGAGGAGTACGCGGGCGCCAGGCAGCCCGAGGGCAAGCTCGATTTGGCCGTGAAGCTGCTCAAGCAGGCGGACGAAAGCGGTGATGACGTGGTTGCTCGTTACGTGCTGCTCTCTCAAGCGTGCGACTTGGCGGCCGATCTGGCCGATTCGCAACTCATCAATAAAGCGACCGCGGCTCTGGGCGCCAGCTATCGCGTCGAGCCCTTGCAAATGCAGGTGGGCATTTATCAGAAGCTCATCTCCAAGCCACGGCCAGCGGCCGGCAACAGCGAATTGGCCGAAGCGCTGCTGGGATTGGTTGACCGGGCTATCGAGGCGGAGCAATATGACGAGGCTGAGCAACTTGCCAAGCTCGCTCTGACCACGGCCGGCAAGGCCCGCGATGGTCAATTGCTCAAGCAGGCGAAAGCCAAGGTCAGCGAAGCTGGGACGCTCAAACACGATTATGCTATCGTAAAAGACACGGAGGAAAAACTGGCAAAATCGCCCAACGACGGCGAGGCAAATCTGGGCCTTGGCAAGTACCTGTGCTTTGTCCGCCACGATTGGGACAAAGGTTTGCCTCACCTGGCAAAGGGCAGTGATGTGGCGCTCAAGGCGCTTGCCGAGCGGAGCATCGCGGCGTCTGAGCAGCCGGCCGCATTAGCTGAGCTTGGCGACCGCTGGTGGGATGCTGCCGAGAAAGCCAAGGCCAAAGAGAAGGCTGCGCTTCGCATGGCGGCGCGCCACTGGTATTCGCTCGCGCAGTTTGCCGGCCAGACTGGCCTTTTGAAGACTAAGATTGAGAAGCGCTTGGAGGACCTCGGTGGACCTGAGGGGACACCGAAACCCAACGCGATAGCCTCTACGGCATCGAAGTCGCGGGCCGCCGGGGTCGTGCCGCCACCCGCGATCGCGCCGTTCAGCACTCACGAAGCAGCCGAACATCAGTCCACCTGGTCGAAGTACTTAGGCGTTCCAGTCGAAATCACCAACTCGGCCGGGATCAAGCTTCGGTTGGTCCCACCCGGCGAATTCATGATGGGAGATGTCAGTGCCGAAAACCGGTTGCCGATTCACAAGGTCCGGATCACGCGCCCGTTCTATCTGGGCACCGTCGAGGTGACCCAAGAGCAATGGCAGGCCGTCATGGGGGCGAATCCGGCGGCCTTTGCCAACACCGGACCGAACGCGGCCCAGGTGGCCGGCCTCGACACCCGGAAATTTCCCGTCGAGATGGTTTCTTACCAGGCGTGCGTTGATTTTTGTGCGCGGCTTTCAGCTATGCAATTGGAAC
>DATCFX010000446.1:0-6075 GCA_036509275.1 Pirellulales bacterium
TTGGCGCCGGACCCCCCGCTGCTGCCGCCTGCTGCCGCGCGGCCGCCAGCATATCCGCCGCTGCTGCTGGCCGATCCGCCACCGCCGGCACCGCCGTTGCCGCCGCTGCTGGATGGTCCGCCATTGCCACCGCCGGCGGCGCCAGCAACGCCAGAAGCGCCGCCATACGGTCCGGCATTGCCGTACGGCCCGCCGCCGCCATTTCCGCCGGGCGCACCGGAGCCGGATCCGCCGCCGTAAACGCCGTTCTGCGCGGTGGCCGCTGAGGTTCCGGCACTGTCAAACGGACTGCCGGATCCAGCGCCGTAAACGCCACCATTTTGCAGGGCATTTGCCGGGTCGCCGCCAACGGACGAGCTGCCCATCCCGCCGCCGGCCAGCGAGTTGATGTCGGGCGATGCCGACGTTCCGCCGCCAGCCGCGCCGCCGCCCGATGTTCCGCCGCCCGTGCCCGTGCCAGAATTGCCGGGGCCGAAGTAGGGACCGCTGCCGGCTCCTGCGCCGCCCGAGGTTCCGGTGCCGCCCGCACCGCTCAGGCCTGTCGGTTGACTGTAGCCGAAGCCGCTGTTGGTGGCCCCGGTGCCCGCGCCGCCGAAGCCCACGCCACTAGCTGAACCGCCCGCGCCGCTGGAAGAAGCCAAACCGCCCGGCGAGCCGGCGCCCGCAGCGCCGCCGGGATATCGCCCGCCGCCAGGGCCGTTGACTGCACCGCCACCTCCGGGCCCACCGGGGGCGCCGCTGCCGCCCGGCGCTTGGCCGGGAATTCCGCCAGGCGCCCCGCCTGCCACGCCGCCGCCACCAGGTTGGCCGGCCAAACCGTTGCCTGTTGCACCGCCGGGATACCGCCCGCCCGCGCCAGGCTGCTGCCCATAGCCGGAACCGCCGTAGCCGGAACCGCCGTAGCCGGAACCGCCATACCCGGAACCATTGCCGGGCGGAGTCGCGCCGGGATACCCGCCGGCGTAACGCGGGCCGACCCCAGTACCGTATCCGCCGCCGGCTCCTCCATAGCCGCCCGCCGCAGGCGGCGAACCCACCGGTCCGTAGGGATTGCCCTGAGCATAGCTGCCGCCTGGACCCGTGCCACCGCTGGGGCCGTTGCCAGCGCCCGGGCCGCTGCCATACCGTGGCCCAGAACCACCCGCCGCACCTGTGGCGGATTGGCCATCGCTCGATGCGTTGGCCGAGTCGTACACACCCCCGCCGACGCCGCCGCCCGGGCCGGAACGGCTGCGTCCGGCCCCGCCTCCGCTGGCGTGGCTGCGAGGGGCGGGCGTCGAGCGATCGTTCTCGTCGAAGTAGCCGGCCGCGCGCATGGCGTCGCGTTCTTTTTGGCTGACCAGGCTCGGCGCGGCCTGGGCCAAACGCATCGGCCGATCGCGAGCACTGGCCACCGCCTGGTTCATGGCCAGGGCCAGCTTCGGATCGGGCGGCTGGTAGTCGATCTTCCAATCGGCATCGATGAATTCATAGCCAAAATCAAAACCACGACCGCTGATCGCTGCCAGAGCCACGTGGTACGCGACAATGCCGTCCGGCCGTACGAGCAACAGGGGATACGGCTCGCCGGTTTGCTCCAGTTCGCGGGCGGCCTTGACGCGTAGGTACTGGCGGGCAGCCTTGAGCGTGGCGGCCAGCGGGTTGTCCTTGCCCGGCAGTTCGAAATCCGCCTCGACCAGCACGATGCCCTCGGGCTGCACGACAACCGAGTCATTTCGGCATTCGATGTAGATGGGCCGCCGATGGGTCGCGTTCGGCCCGTCGAACGGAATGATGGCGTACGACTGCTGGGGGTTGACGAGCGTTTTGACGAACTCCTTTTTCGCCACGGCAATCCGCGAAGCGAGCTGGGCGTGCTCGGCCCGCAAGGCCGCCGTCTCGGAGTCCTCGCCGCCGGCCGCGGCATCCAACTGGCCGACGGCCTGGTCCGACTGGGCCAACTGGCCGCGGAGCTCTTGGAGTTGTTCGTCCAGGTCGCTGAGCCGGCGGCGGCGCTGGTTGAGGTCCAGGCTCGCCTGGTCGCAGCCGGCGCGGAGCGTGTTGATCTTGGCCTCGAGCGCCGGCCGCTGGCTGGCTGGAATGGCTCCCATCGCGCTGGCCGCGGAAGCGTAGGCCCTGACCACGACTTCGCCCGGCGTCTGGGCGATGATGATAAACATCAGGATTAGCGCGCCCATGATGCACAGAAACACGTCCATGAACGGAAACAGCGAGATGCTGGCCGCTTCCTTGCGGGGGCGGACGAGTTTCCGTGTCATGCGGCGTGGCCCAACGCAGGATGCTGGAGCGCCACCTGCGGCTTGGCCGATGTCATATCACCGAGCCGCGCATTGAGCAGGTGGACGGCGGCCAGCAGGTTCATTTGCGTTTCTTGGAAATGCTGGGTTCCGGCCAGCGCCGACAGGTTGTGATTCAGCGCGTCTTCGAGCTTCGTGACGTGGCCCGCGGCTTCGACCACTTGCAGCAGCACGTCGGATTGGGCTTTGAGCGCCTGCGTACACTCGACGAGCTCGCGGTGAACGCGGCGCCAATGCCGGCGATTGCGCTTGGCCGACTGGGCATCGGCGGCGGCCAGCCGCACGCCGTGCTCCTCGACGTGGCGCGCCATGGCATTGCCGAGCGCGGTTTCGATGCGCCGATCGACCAGCTTTTCGGCGCTTTCGATCATGGCCTGCGCGGTTTGCTGGATGATGGCCATCTGCGGGTCGTCGGAGCCGGCCTTGATTTCGAATCGGCCGGAAAAATTCGCGGCCATTTTCAAGTCGATCTCGCTCAGCAGCCGGAATTCGTAACGATCGACGTAGTACTGGGCGAACATCAGGCTGATCGAGAGCATCAGCGCCAGGGCCGTGGTGTCGAACACGCCGCCCAGGTTGTGCGTAACCTGGCTGAGCGAGGTTTCCATTTCGGCCGGATTGAGGCTGGCAATGGCGCCGGTGATGCCCAGCACCGTGCCCAGGAAGCCCCAGATGGGGATGGCCCAAATCACGATCCGCATGAAGGCAAAGCCGGCGTGCGAACGCGCCGCGTCGAGATCGGCCAGGTACTTCAGCTCGTCTTCGAGCGTGGCGGCCGAGCCCCGGCGGTGGACCGTCTCCAGCGCCTCGCGCAGGCGCCGCGGATAGTAGCCTTGCTGTTGCCGCTGGGGCAGCGCCTTGATGTGCTCGATCAGCGGCTGGGCTTCCGAGGCGGGAACCGGCTCGGCCGGCGGTTCGCCGATCAGCTCGAGTTTGTGCAACCGCCCGTGCTGCTCGCCGATGTCGAAGGTCTTGAGCAGCAGTTCGGCCATGCCGATGAAAAAGAACACCGTTTCGACTTGCTGCACCCACTCGCGCGTCGTGTAGCGGATGAACAGGTCGCTGCACGGCAGGACGTGGCGCCGGATCAGGATGAAGAAGCCGACCGAAGCCAGCCCGCCCCAAAACAGCGACGACATAAAAAAGGCTGCGATGCTCGCCAGCAGCTTACGCATCAGACAGTTTCCTGTTCGGCGGAATCTCTGGCCGGCACGCTCGGCCGCCAGGCGCGAGCGATGTGCAAAGCTTCCGCGTCGAGACCCAATGGATGACCCGTACTCTCGCCGCCAGTGGCAGCACGGCAACCGCGCATTGGAGCGCGCGGCGCCGCGCCCATACCAATCGGCCAATTCGGGCACTCGGAATGAACCCTGAGTGACCGGTTCGATGGGCCGATGGCAGCGCGGCAATCATAGGAAAACGGGGCATTTTCCGCAGCGGCATTTGGACGCGAACCCCCGCTTTCCGCAGGGGGTCCTGGCAGCAGTGACAGCACTGCCGGCGCCGGGGGCGATCGACCGGCCGGCAGCGGGCATTTTTGATTGACAATTCCCAGCTTCGTTGCATACCCTAGCTTTTCTGACGTGACGCCGGCGTCGCCGGTGCCTCAGGCTATGGCAGCCATGATGGCTCCTCCTGTACTCACAGGGCGGAGCTATTTTTATGCGCGTTTTGTCCCGAGATCGCCCCCGCTGTTGAGGAATCGAGTTTATGGCAACCGTGCGCCGCAGCCGCCGTTCGTCGACCCATCGCAACGGCAAGAACCAAGGGGCAGGCCACGCTTCCACCCTCCTCGATGCCTCGATCAAACCCAGCGCCGTGCCACCCCCCCAACTCGCGCCGGCCCCGCAGAATCCCGACGCCGCGGCCAAGTTGGATCAAAAACAGCTGCTCGAAGCCCTGCTGGCGTTCAAAGAGGGCGATTTCACCGTGCGGCTGCCGGTCGATCTCACCGGCTTGGACGGCAAAATTGCCGACGCCTTCAACGAGGTCATCCAGCTCAACCGCAAAATGGCCTGCGAATGGGAACGGCTGGGCCGCGTCGTCGGCAAAGAGGGACGCATCGCACAGCGCGCCTCACTGGGCGCGGTCAGCGGTTCGTGGTCCGAATCGGTCGATTCCATCAACGCCCTGATCGACGACCTCGTGCATCCGACCAGCGAAACCGCACGCGTCATCGGCGCCGTGGCCAAAGGCGATCTGTCTCAGTCGATGGCCATGGAAACCGAAGGCCGGCCGCTGAAGGGCGAATTTCTGCGCACGGCAAAAACCGTCAACACGATGGTCGATCAACTCAGCTCCTTCGCTTCGGAAGTCACGCGCGTGGCCCGCGAGGTGGGCACCGAAGGCAAACTCGGCGGCCAGGCGAAAGTCAAAGGCGTAGCCGGCACCTGGAAAGACCTGACCGACAGCGTGAACTCGATGGCCGGCAACCTCACCGGCCAGGTGCGCAACATCGCCGCCGTGACCACGGCCGTGGCCAATGGCGACTTGTCGAAAAAGATCACCGTGGATGTGAAGGGCGAAATCCTCGAGCTCAAGAACACGATCAACACGATGGTCGACCAGTTGCGCTCGTTTGCTTCGGAAGTCACGCGCGTGGCCCGCGAAGTGGGCACCGAAGGCAAACTGGGTGGCCAGGCTGATGTGAAAGGCGTGGCCGGCACCTGGAAAGATCTCACCGACAGCGTGAACTCGATGGCCGGCAACCTTACCGGCCAGGTGCGCAACATTGCCGCCGTGACCACGGCCGTGGCCAACGGCGACTTGTCGAAAAAGATCACGGTGGACGTGAAGGGCGAAATTCTGGAGTTGAAGAACACGATCAACACAATGGTCGATCAGCTCAACTCGTTCGCCTCGGAAGTCACGCGCGTGGCCCGCGAAGTCGGCTCGGAAGGCAAGTTGGGCGGGCAGGCCGACGTGAAAGGCGTGGCGGGCACGTGGAAGGACCTGACCGACAGCGTGAACTTCATGGCCGGCAACCTCACCGGCCAGGTGCGCAACATCGCCGCGGTGACCACGGCCGTGGCCAACGGCGACTTGTCGAAAAAGATCACGGTGGACGTGAAGGGCGAAATCCTCGAACTGAAAGACACCATCAACACGATGGTCGATCAGTTGCGCTCCTTCGCGTCGGAAGTCACGCGCGTGGCCCGCGAAGTCGGCACCGAAGGCAAGCTCGGCGGCCAGGCCGACGTCCGCGGCGTGGCCGGCACCTGGAAGGACCTGACCGACAACGTGAACCTCATGGCCGGCAATCTCACCAGCCAGGTGCGCAACGTGGCCGACGTGACCAAAGCCGTGGCCAACGGCGACTTGTCGAAAAAGATCACGGTGGACGTGAAGGGCGAAATCCTGGAGCTGAAAAATACCGTCAATACGATGGTCGATCAGCTCAGCTCCTTTGCCTCGGAAGTCACGCGCGTGGCCCGCGAGGTGGGCACCGAAGGCAAACTCGGCGGCCAGGCCGAGGTGAAGGGCGTGGCCGGCACCTGGAAAGATCTCACCGACAGTGTGAACTCGATGGCCGGCAATCTCACCGTGCAGTTGCGCGACGTCTCGAAGGTGGCCACTGCCATCGCCACCGGCGACCTGACGCAAAAGATTACCGTCGACGTGCGCGGCGAGATTCTGCAGATCAAGAACGTGATGAACACGATGGTCGAACAGCTCAGTTCCTTCGCGGCCGAAGTCACGCGCGTGGCCCGCGAGGTGGGCACCGAAGGTAAGCTCGGCGGCCAGGCCGACGTGAAAGGCGTGGCGGGCACGTGGAAGG